>CAYHXK010000127.1:0-5020 GCA_964360125.1 uncultured Sterolibacterium sp. | reverse complement strand
GAACTTTTCCTGCTATTGGCACTCGTAGGCATGGAGTGCTAAAATTTGCACAAAGGAGGAATAGTTATGAGCAATGCCTTATCCATTCGACACCTTTCCCTGCCGACCACCGCAGGCAGCTTTGAGACCTATATTCAGGCAGCGAACCGCATGCCGATGCTTACCGAAGCGGAAGAGGTTGCTTTGGCGCGCCGCTATCGCAGCGACGGCGACTTGGATGCGGCACGCCAGTTGGTCTTGTCGCATTTGCGACTGGTGGTTTCGATTGCCCGTGGTTATTTGGGATATGGGCTGCCGCACGCCGACTTGATTCAGGAAGGCAATATCGGACTGATGAAGGCGGTCAAGCGTTTCGATCCGGAACGTGGAGTGCGTTTGGTATCCTTCGCCTTGCACTGGATCAAGGCGGAGATTCATGAATATGTCTTGAAGAACTGGCGTTTGGTGAAAATCGCCACCACCAAGGCGCAACGCAAGCTGTTCTTCAACCTGCGCAGTTTGAAAAAAGGCTTGAATACGCTCAGTCCGGACGAAGTCAGGACCATGGCAAAGCAACTCGGCGTCAAGCCCGAGGAAGTTGTCGAGATGGAGACGCGCTTGTCCGGCCAGGACGTATCCCTGTATCCCATTGCCGAAGATGAGGACGATAAATTTACCCCCATCGCCTACCTCCCCGCCGACGTCAGTACCGAGCCGTCGGCAATGCTTGAGCGCAAGGAATACGACCGCCTGCAGGGCGAGGGCTTGCGCGATGCCTTGTCCGCCCTGGATGAACGCAGCCGGAATATTGTTGCGCGGCGCTGGCTGGCCGAGGAAGGCGAGGCTCAGACGCTGCATGAACTGGCGGCGGAATACGGCGTTTCCGCCGAGCGGATTCGCCAGATCGAGGTCAAAGCCCTGCAGAAAATGCGCGGCGCGCTGACTGCGACTGCATAAGTTGCCACGCTGAAACATCAACGGGCAGCCGGGTTTAAACCCGGCTGCCCGATGTCATTTCCCCGCCAGGAGGTGCTTGATGTCGGCGGCGATGTTCGCCGGCGCCTCGGCGTGCTTAACGTACAGTCGCAGACGTCCCTGGGGATCGTAGATGTAGCTGTTGGCGCTATGATCGACGGTGTAGGTCTTCGGCGTGCTGCCCGCCTGCTTCTGGTAAAACACCTTGAACTCCAGTGCCGTGGCCGCGGTAGTGGCCGGGTCGGCACGCAGCCCGAGGAAAGACGGATCGAACTGCGGCACATAGGCGGCAAGCAGTTGCTGGGTATCGCGCTCCGGGTCTACCGTGACAAACAATAGCTGCACCCGGGTGGCGTCGCTGCCCAGCAGTTTCATGACTTCCGCCATGCCCGTCAGGGTGGTCGGGCATACATCCGGACATTGAATATAGCCGAAGAAAATTACCACTACCTTGCCCTTGAAGTCCGCCAGTCGGCGCGGCTGGCCGACGTGATCGGTAAAAGGGCTGGAGAATTCGCGGCCAAATTCGGCGCCGGTGAGGTCGGTGTTGGCAAAGCGCAAAGGCTCGCTGCAGCCTATTAACGATATGACTACGGCGAGTGCTGTGATCAGTTGGCGCATCATGGGCTCACCAGGTAATGATCGAGCAGCAGTGCCGAGAATAGGGCTGCCAGGTAGAAAATCGAATACCTGAAGGTTTTTCTGGCGACTTGGTCGCTATATTCCTGCAAGAGTAGCCAAGTATAAGCCAGAAAAATGCCGTCCAGCACGATTGCGGCCAGGAGGTAAAGCCAGCCGCTCATCCGGATGACAAAGGGCATCAGCGTCACGGCCGTCAACAGCCAGGTGTATAAAAAAATATGCAGGCGGGTGTATTTGGAACCGTGGGTAACGGGCAGCATCGGGATGCCTGCCGCCGCATATTCGCGCGTTCGGTACAGGGCCAGCGCCCAGAAGTGCGGCGGCGTCCACACGAAAATGATCAGGGCCAGCAACCAGGCTTCTCCACTGGCATCGCCGGTGATGGCGGCCCAGCCAAGCACCGGCGGCATGGCGCCGGACAGTCCGCCTATCACGATGTTCTGAGGTGTCAGCGGCTTCAGGATGACGGTATAAATGATCGCGTAGCCCAGGAAAGTCGCCAGCGTCAGCCAGGCGGTCAGGGGATTGACCCACCACAGAAGGATGCCGAGGCCTGCGGCACAAAGCGCCATCGACCATATGAGCGTGGCGCCTCCGCTGAGCGCGCCACGCGGTAAGGGGCGTGCCCGGGTTCTCGCCATGATGGCGTCGATCTTTTGTTCGATGAGGCAGTTCAGCGCGGCGGCTGCGCCAGCCACCAAGGCAATCCCGAGCGTCGCCGCCAGAACCCTCCCCAATGTTAACCGCTCCGCGGGCGCCAGCAGCATGCCGATGAAAGCGCAGAAGACTATCAGCATGATGACGCGCGGCTTGGTCAGGGCAACATACTCTCCCGCTTGTTTCAGGACGGGTCGAGCAAAGGTAAATATTGAATAAGTTTCCATAAACTATCCTAAATCAGCAACGCTGGTTGATACCCAAGTCATCCTACCCGGGAAATCTTGAGCAGGCGCACAAGATCGCCGACCATGCCTTTGGGATTGACATCGTCGTTATAGCGTAACACCAGATTTCCCAGCGGATCTATAAGGTAGATATGTTCGGCAACATCGCTTTTCGCGGGGAATATGGTCAGCCAGGAGGGGGCGGTCGGCCTGGCGATCAGCAAGCCGGGATGTTCGGCGATCAATCCTGGATTCGGCATGCCCTCGCCGCGCAGCAACCATATACGATCAATCCGCGACATGTTCTCTCCCTGGGCGATGCGCACCTGGCGAATGTAATACAGCTTGCGCTGACACTTTTCATCGCATGAAGGGGATTGAACCGTGACTAATAACCATTTGCCTCGCAATTTGTCGGTCGCGAAGGTCTTGCCGCTCAGGTCGGACAATACTGCTTGTGGAACGGGTTGCGTCTGCAGCAGTTCGCCATGATTCATCCCGCTTTGGGGCCGCCAATCAAGATAGAAAAGATAGGCAGCGGCCATTGGCAGCACGCTGATTGCCGCCATCAGCCAAATCGTTCTATGCCCGCTATTCGACATCCGCCGATTTCCTTTTGAAAAAATGGTAGGCCCATAACAATCCGGTGAGCCCGGCCAAGGCAAACCACTGAAACGCGTAGGCGCGATTCCTGTCCGCACCAGAACTCGGACTGATCCAATCCCTGGTCAAGCCATCTCCAATATTATCGGTTTGCCAGATAACAATCGGTTGGAGCTTTAGTCCGGACCATGCCGCAAAACGCTCGACGGTCAGGTTCTCCCAGATTTTCCCCTCGCGATAGGCAGAGCCAAGTTCCTTGAAGTTTGCAGTTGGCACTTGCGCAGTTCCGCCGACTTCAATGCTACCGCCCGGCGTCCTGATCTCCGGCAGGCGTAACCGGTCATTGCCTGCCCCGACCCAGCCCCGGTTAACCAGGATGCACATGTCGCCACCTTCCAGACGCAAAGGCATATACACGAAATACCCCACTTGGCCCTTGAGTACCTGATTGTCAAGGAAGACGAGGTAATCCGTCAGCCACTCACCTCGCACAACAACCCGTCGGTAATGCAACTGCTCCCCTTCAACCTTCCTGGCGCCTATGAGTATGGGCGGCTCCCGGGAAAGTCTCGCAAATAGCTCGGCCCGCGCTTCCTTCACGCCCGCTCGATCCAGCTGCCACTGACCGAGCGACAGCGTGAGCGCCATCACCAAGAAAGCGGCGAGCGTCGGCCAAAATTGGGCTGTTTGCAACTTCACGAACTCCACCTCAGGCTACCCCACAGCCAACATTGGATGCGCTAGACTGCAGTGTCTTCATTGGAAGGATTTGTTGTGAGATACATTGTGATCGTACTTCTACTGCTTATCTTGGCCAGTCTCGGTTCTGCGCTGTTCTTCCTATTTTCCGACAAATCAGGCTCGCAGAGAACGGTCAGAGCACTTACCCTACGCATCGGCTTGTCGATCCTGCTGTTCGTACTGCTGATGGCTGGATATTACTTTGGGTTCATCGGCAAGCATCTTTGACCCTAGTACCCCAAACCCTACTTCGGGCACTGGTAAAAAAGGCGCCGCACAAGGTGCGGCGCCTCGTTGAATCGTATTGTATGGCCTGAATGCCAGTTATCAGTCCAGCCTTCCAGGCTACGCTGCGTATCGGCGACTTACAGCCAGTAAACCACCACGAACAGAAGCAGCCATACGACATCGACAAAGTGCCAGTACCACGCGACGCCTTCGAACGCGAAGTGGTGGTCCGGCTTGAAGTGACCGGCAAGCACACGGAATAATATGACTGTCAGCATGGTTACGCCGATCGTCACGTGAAAGCCATGGAATCCCGTCAACATGTAGAAAGTCGTTCCGTAGATGCCGGTCGTCAGCTTCAGGTTCATTGCAGCATAGGCATGCGAATACTCATATACCTGCAATGCCATAAAGACCGCACCCAATGCGATGGTCAGCACCAATCCCTGAATGAGTTGCGGACGCCTGTTCTTGAGCAGGCCCCAATGCGCCCAGGTCAGAGTGGCGCCGGAAGACAGCAACAACAGGGTATTGATGGCGGGGATGCCCATCGCTTCCATCGGACTGAAACTTCCCTTGAATGCCGGTCCGGCATTTGGCCAGATGGCCGAAAAACCCGGCCAGAGCATCTGCGCATCCACACTGGCGAGATCGGGCACCGAAATTACACGTGCGTAGAACAGGGCGCCGAAGAAGGCGGCGAAGAACATGACTTCGGAAAAAATAAACCAACTCATTGCCCAGCGGAAAGAGGTATCGACCCGCTTGTTGTAAAGTCCGCCTTCGGATTCGCGGATGACCGTGCGGAACCAGCCCGTCATCATGAATACCAATGTGGCAAAACCGGCTAAAACCACCAGCGGGCCAGGGCTGTAGCCGTTAACCCACAGCACGGCGCCGGAAGCCAGCAAAAGAAGCGCCAGTGCCGCCACCAAGGGCCAGTAGGAAGGACTGGGGACGTAATAATA
>CAYHXK010000126.1:0-7336 GCA_964360125.1 uncultured Sterolibacterium sp. | reverse complement strand
GCGTGGGCGACGGCGTGAAGATGCTGGCGGGTGAGCTGCAGGACGGGCAGCTGCAGGTCAATCTCTCCGAATCCCTGGCGCGGGTTCCCGGCATCGTCGCGCAGAACCGGCAGAACTACGCCCAGGACTTGCAGATTTCCTCGCGCGGCTTCGGCGCCCGTGCCAGCTTCGGCGTGCGCGGACTGCGGCTCTACGCGGACGGCATCCCGGCGACCATGCCCGATGGACAGGGACAGGTTTCGCACTTCGATCTTGGCTCGGCGGCGCGGCTGGAAGTGCTGCGCGGGCCGTTCTCGTCGCTCTATGGAAATTCCTCGGGGGGGGTGATTTCGCTGTTTACCGAGAACGGCGAACCCGGCTTCAAGGTCACGCCTTCCGCCACCTTCGGCAGCTACGGCGCCGAGCGCATCGGCGCCAAGTTCTCCGGTGACAACGGAGCGCTGAATTACGTTGCCGATCTTTCCTCCTTCCGTACCGACGGCTACCGCGACCACAGTGCCGCCCAACGCGACAGCATCAACGCCAAGCTGCGCTCGCGCCCGGATGATCAGTCAAGCCTGACGCTGATTGCGAACTCCGTAGACATGCCGGACATCCAGGATCCCCTGGGACTCACCCGTACTCAATTCCAGGCCAACCCGCAACAGGTTGATGCGGTGGCCACCACCTTCAACACGCGCAAGAGCGTCGGCCAGCAACAGTTGGGACTGGCATATGAGCGGACCATCGGCGCTGGGGCTAAGATGACTGCGACGATTTATCGCGGTCACCGCGACACCGTCCAGTATCAGGCGATTCCGACCGGACCGCAGGCGGCGGCAAGCCACCCTGGCGGCGTCATCGATCTGGTGCGCGACTACTGGGGCATCGATGCACGCTGGACGCGCCGCAGCGAATTGGCCGGACGGCCATGGACCACAACCATGGGTTTCAATTACGACCAGCTCGACGAAGCCCGCAAAGGCTTCCAGAACTTCATCGGCACGCAGACCGGCATACTCGGCGCCCTGCGCCGCAATGAAGACAACCGCATAGCCAGCTTCGACCAGTATTTGCAAACCCAGTGGGAGCCTGCCGCGCAATGGCTGCTGCTGGCCGGATTGCGCAACAGCACGGTCAAGGTCGCCACCAGAGACCAATACATCGTCGGCGCCAATCTCGATGACAGCGGCAACACGGATTTTTCCGCCTTCACGCCGGTGCTCGGCGCAACCTGGCGCGCCAGCGCTGTCATCAACCTCTATGCAGCCTATGGCAAGGGCTTCGAGACGCCCACCATGAACGAACTGGCCTACAGAAAAGGGGCGGCCGGCCTGAACTTCGCCCTGCAGGCGGCGAAGGGTGAAAATATCGAACTGGGCATCAAGGCACTCCTGGGCGAACACACGAAAATAAACGCAGCCCTGTTCGACGTCCGCACCGACAGCGAGATTGCCGTCGACACCAGCAGCGGTGGCCGCACCACTTTCCGCAACGCCGGCCGTACCCAACGCACCGGCATTGAAGCGGGCCTGTCCGCCGCCTGGGATAACGGCTTCGGCCTGGCGTTCGCCTATACCTATCTCACGGCACGCTACAGCGACACCGTGACCGGATCGGCCATTCTCGCCGGCAACTTCATTCCCGGCATTCCCCGCCAAACCTTCTATGCGGAAGGCTCATGGAAACACCGCCCGAGCGGTTTCGGCTTGGCGCTGGAAATGCGCAGCGTGAGCAAGGTATGGGTCAATGATGCCAACAGCGATGCCGCGGAAGCCTACGCCATCGCCAACCTGCGGCTGGGTCTCGAACAGCGGACCGGCGGCTGGCGGCTCAAGGAATTCCTGCGCATCGACAATCTCGGCGACCGCAAATATTCAGGGTCAGTGATCGTCAACGAAGGCAACAGCCGTTACTTCGAACCCGCCCCTGGCCGCAACTGGCTGCTCGGCGTCTCCGCCGCCTACACTTTCTGACTTGAGCCGCACCTGCTGAAGCACCCCCAGCCTCGCAAGGTTTGCTTATGGCACAACCCACGGCTTGAAATCCTTGACAGGGCCTGCCAACAAACGACCAGGATCGGCTTCACGTTGACCAATACAGGACAACTACTTTAGGAATCATAAATTCTATTGGCTAATACAGAGTTCTTATGTAATATCTAATGGCTGCCTAGACGCAGCGTAAAAACCATATTTGAGGAGAGAAAACCATGCGTGCGTTGAAATTACTAACCGCGGGAGCCATCGCTTCCGCGTTGCTGGTTACGTTATTGCCTCATGCCGCTGCCCAGCAGAACATCGAGAAACTCAAGCAGATGAAGGTTTCCGGCGTCGACCCCAGCATGCCGCCGGTGCCCCAGAGCGGCAAAAATGCCGACGCCATCCGCGAGAACCTCAAGCGTGTCAAGCTGCCGCCAGGATTCAAGATAGACCTTTACGCGTTAGTTCCCGATGCCCGCCACATGGCCGTGGCGCCGTCCACCAACATGCTGTTCGTCGGCACCCGCAAGAGCACGGTGTGGGCCGTGACCAATCGCAACAGCGGCGACATGGCGACCGAAGTCAAACCCTTCGCGCCGTCGGCAAAATTCCACGTGCCCAACGGCGTTTGCTGGACCAAGGATGGATTCCTGATCGTGGTCGAGCACAACCGCGTGCTGAACTTCCCCGCCGCCGAATTTTTCTACGAAGGCGGAGACGTCGCCGTGATCGAAACAGTGCCGCAAGGCGGACTGATTCCGGTGGAGGAAGAGTCGTACAACCACCACGCACGCACTTGCCGCATCGGCCCGGATGGCATGCTCTACATCACGCTCGGCCAACCTTACAACGTGCCGCCGCGCAGCAAGCTGGCGCTGTTCAACAAGGTCGGCATCGGCGGCATCGTGCGCATGAATGCATTCGACGGCTCCAAGCGCGAAGTCTATGCAACCGGCCTGCGCAACTCGGTGGGTCTGGAGTTCAACCCGAAGGACAAGACGCTGTGGTTCACCGACAATCAGACCGATGGCATGGGTGACGACATTCCGGCCGGCGAAATCAACCGCGCCACCAAGGCCGGCCAGTTCTTCGGCTACCCGTGGAAGCAGGGCAAGACCCGCATGACCGACGAGGGCTATGACAAGGATCCGCTGCCGGCCAACATCACCGACCCGCAGGTCTATATGGATGCCCACGCGGCAGACTTGGGCTTGGCGTTCTACACCGGCAACAAGTTCCCGGCCAAGTACCGCGGCGGCCTGTTCTCCGCCCAGCACGGCTCATGGAACCGCACCACGCCGATCGGCGCACGGATCATGTTCACTTCGCTCAAGGCCGACGGCAGCGCCGACAAGACCGAGGTCTTCGCCGACGGCTGGCTGGACCCGGAAACCCGCCAGTATCGCGGCCGCCCGGTCGATGTCGCCAACCTGCCGGATGGCTCGATCCTGGTATCCGACGACTTCGCCGGAGCGATCTACCGCATCAGCTACGTTCAGTAAAGCTGTCGCCTGTAACCTGGAAGGGGGCTTGCCCCCTTCCATTTTTCATCCGCAATTTCATCCATGAAAACTCGAATGATGGAAGTGTCTCGACGAACCGTTCAACTCCTGACGCTGTCGTTTGCCAGATACCGGCTGATGGGGATGCTATGCTGCTTATGCGGCCCCGCTATTGCCGTGGCTGGCGATGTGGCTGCGGGCAAACTCAAATCCCAAACCTGCATCGTCTGTCATGGTCCCATGGGTCTCAGCCAGGTTCCCAATACGCCCAATCTGGCCGGACAGCCTGACGTCTATCTGAGCGAACAACTCAAGCTCTTCCGCAACGGCAAGCGCCAGAATGAAGTTATGGCGGTCGTCGCCAAAGGCCTGACCGACGCCGATATCGACGACCTCTCTGCTTGGTTCGCATCAATCCAGATCAGCCTCAAGTAAGCGAACTGCGAGCGCCCTTTGCTTGCGGCGCTCACAAAACGTAAAACAGTACGGCAATGTAGTGCAGCGCGCTGCCCGCCACCACGAACAGGTGCCAGATGCCGTGCCAGTGCCGGAACTTGCCGTCAAAGACATAGAAGACAATCCCGACGGTGTAGAACACGCCGCCCGCCGCCAGCCAGGCGAACCCGGCCACGCCCAGCGCATGCAGCAAGGGCACGACGGCTGCCAGGACGGCCCAACCCATCACTATGTAGATCACGATGGAGAGAATTCTGGCTTCCGATCTTGGCCGAAACTCCTGCAGCATGCCGAGCAAGGCCAGTCCCCAGACGCTGCCGAACAGCGACCAACCCCACGCACCGCGCAGCGTGACCAGGCAGAACGGGGTGTAAGTGCCGGCGATCAGCAGATAGATGGACTGGTGGTCAAGCTTGCGGAAGAAGCGCTTGGGTTTTCCGCGCAGGCTGTGGTAAAGGGTGGAGGTGCCGTACAACAGCACCAGGGTGGCGGCGTAAATCGAAACGCTCACCAGTTTCCATGGGTCGCCGCCCTGGGCGGCCAGCACCACCAGCGCCACGCCCCCCGCCAGCGCCAGCAAGGCCCCGATCAGGTGGCTCCAGGCGTTGAATTTCTCTCCGTGGTACATGCTCCTAATCTGGCCGAAACGGACAGGAAAATCAATACTTTCTGCACGCTCGAAGAAAAATCCGGGGCTTCCATCCGCTGCGCTGTTGGTTGCATATCAAATTGTTTGACTTCCATCATTATGCGCGCTAAGCTGGAAATGTCCACTTGGCACAGGCGGACATGAGGAGAAGCGGGAATGGACCATGAACATTAGGCAGAAAGTCGAGCAGTTGTGCGCGCGCATGCACGACACGCCGCAGTATCCCAGCCAGGGCGCTGTCTTGTTCATTGACCTGGAGCGGCAGACGACGCGCCGCAAGTATCTGGCTATCGACGTGCTGCGCACTTTCCTCGGCGGACGCGGCGCGAACATGTTCCTGCTCTACAACCTGCTGCAGGAAGAGCTGGCTGCGCTCGATCCGCAAAACCCGCTGATCTTCGGCGCCGGCACGCTCACCGCCAGCATGCCATCGGCCACCCGCGGCAACTTCACCGGCAAATCGCCCGATTCCTACGCCATCCTCGACTCCAACGCCGGCGATTATTTCCCCGCCTTCGTCAAGCGCCACGGTTACGATCATATCGTCATCTACGGCCAGGCCGCGCAGTGGACGCTGCTCAAGATCGCCTACGGCCAGGTCGAGTTCCTCGCTGCCGCGCCCTACGTCGGCATGGACAATCTCGACATGGCCGCCGCCATCGAACGCGATTTCAACTGCCAGGAGCGCAAAGACATGGCCATGGCGCGCATCACCCGCGCCGGCGAAAACCAGGTGCTGTGCAGCGGCATCATGGGCGGCATCAAGTCGATCTGGGCGCGCGGCGGCGCCGGCGCGAAAATGGGCGCGCTCAAGCTGAAGGCCATCGTGGTGCTGGGCAAGCCCATCGAGCAGGAAGAGCGCGGCGCACTGAAAGCACACAACAAGGTGATCGGCAAGAAAATTACCTCGACCAGCGTCATCAAGAACGCCCTGAAGAAGGTCGGCACGCCTTTCCTCTACAAGCCCAGCCGCGTGCTCGGCGCCATCGGCGCCAAAAACAACCAGGAAACCACCTGGGCCGCTGCGCTCGACGCCGACAATTTCGACCCCTACCGACCCGGCATGGAAGGTTGTTTCAAGTGCCCCGTGCATTGCCGCAACCGCAACGACATGACGCCCGCGGGCAAGGGCGGCTGGGGCGCCGCCGCGCTCACCGGACTCACCGGAAACGCCAGCTACGACAAGGCCCAGGCGCTCATCGAACACCAGAAACTGCGCACTTATCGCGGCATCAAGGGCGACGATGCGTATGACAAGTACGACAAAGGCGACGGACCGGAATACGTCACCCTCGGCAAGTTCGGCCCGCTCATCGGCCTCCAGGAACCCGAGCAGGTGCTGCGCCTCAACAACATCCTCAACGACCTGGGGCTGGATTCGGCCAGCACCGGCAGCGCCATCGCCTGGGCCATGGAACTGTGGCAGCGCGGCATCATCACGGCGGCGGATACCGGCGGGCTGGATCTCGCCTGGGGCAACTATGCCAGCATCGAGCAACTGCTGTTCATGACGGCGCAACGCCAGGGCTTCGGCGACACCATCGCCGACTCGGCGCGCGCCGTGGAACGCGGCAAGTATCCGGCGGCGGCGCTCGACTATTGCATGGCGGTGAAAGGCCTGTTTCAATCCGACCCGCACGATTCGCGCATCCTCAAGGCCTTCGCGCTCGGTCTGGCGGTGGCGACGCGCGGCATGGACCACCTGCGCAATCGCGTCACCCTGGAAATCAACGCCCGCATCAACGACGATGCGACTTTCAAGGCCGAGCTCTATGGCGGCACGGTGGCGGCACTGCCGACTGCCTACGACGGCAAGGAGATTGCCGTGCGCCGCTGCGAAAACACCTTCGCCGCCGGCGATGCGGTCGGCATGTGCCGCTTCACCACGCAGCTGTTCAACTCGCCCACTCTGCCCGACTGCGAGGACTTCGCCCGGCAGCTCGGCACGCTGACCGGAGAATCTTTCGATGCCGCGCAAGTGGACCAGGCCGGCCGCAACATCACCGGTATCGAGCGCCTGCTGAACTTCCGTCTCGGCCTGCGCGGCAAGGACGACACCCTGCCCAAACGCTGGTTCGAGGAAGCCATCCGCGTCGGCCCCTTCAGCGGCGAAAAAATCGACCGTGCCCAGTTCGAGCAGCTCAAGCAGCGCTTCTACCGGCTCACCGGACTGAACAGCGAAGGCACCCCGGCCCTCGCCTGGCACCAACAACTGGCCGAAACCGCCACCGGCTTCGCCCTGCGCGTCGACCTGCCGCGCGCCCTGCCGGGCGCCCCGGAAAAGGCCATCGTCATCGACCAACCTGTCACCAACGTGATCGAACTGCGCCGCGAATTAAAGCGCCGCCTGCCGGAAGCCAGCGCCGATCTCGACGACCAGATGCTCAACGTCGCGGTAAACGGCCACCTGCTGCTCTCCAGCGAAGGCGGCGCCACCCTGGCGAGCGGCGATCGCGTCACGCTGGTGCCGATTTTCGCCGGGGGTTAAAAGGCATCGTATGTATTGCTGCCGCCCGCTTCATCCTGTTGGCAACGAGTGGGCCTAGAATAAAATGGCGTTCAGTAGGGTCTACGAAAAACGGGGAAATAAACTCCATGGTTAAACAGAATTTGGCGTTCAGCCTAGCGCCAACGCGACCACGCCCGCTACAATTCCAGCGGCGCCCGCCAGGCGCAGCCAGCGATCAGCGTTTCGAAAAGCAAACTCTCATGCCTAGTTTCAGCGGCGAGGTTTCAGCCCTGTCCGTAGTAAACGGCTGTTAAAGCGC
>CAYHXK010000125.1:0-7338 GCA_964360125.1 uncultured Sterolibacterium sp. | reverse complement strand
TCGCCTCCTGTCGCGAAAAAAATCATCCACGCAATCGTCCTTTTGCAAGAGGCTCCACTTACCTGCGCCAAGCAAGCGCTGCCACGATTCCCGCATGCCCCTCTTGGCCTTTCCCCCGTTAGCAGCGCTGGCAGCAATCCTCCTCGACCGCCTGCTCGGCGAGCCGCGCCGTTTTCATCCGCTGATCGGCTTTGGGCGCTGGGCCACGGCACTTGATAACACGCTGCAACCTCTGGCAACCGCGGATTCGCTCGCCCAACGACTAATCGGGATACTCGCCTGGGCGCTGGCGATTCTGCCCTGGCTGGCCCTGGCGGTCTGGCTGCGGACGCAGTCGCCGTTGCTCGTGGATGTGCTGTTGCTGTATTTCGCGCTCGGCGCACAAAGCCTGGCCGAACATGCCGAAGCCGTCGCCGCTCCGCTCGCGGCAGGCAAACTGGAGCAGGCCCGCGAAAGCGCCGCGCGCATGGTCAGCCGCGACACGCAAGCGCTGGATGCGCACGGCGTGGCGCGCGCCGGGGTCGAGTCGGTGCTGGAAAACGGCAACGACGCGGTGTTCGGCGCGCTGTTCTGGTTTGCCGTGGCCGGCGGACCGGGCGCCTTGCTGTTTCGCCTGGCCAACACCCTCGATGCCATGTGGGGCTACCGCACGCCGCGCTACCTGCATTTCGGCTGGGCGGCGGCGCGCCTCGACGATCTGCTCAACTACCTGCCGGCGCGGCTCACCGCCTTGTCCTACGCCCTGCTCGGCCAGACCCGCAACGCGCTCGACTGTTGGCGCAAACAGGCGGGCGCCTGGGACAGCCCCAACGCCGGCCCGGTGATGGCGGCGGGCGCTGGATCGATGGGCCTGCTGCTGGGCGGCAGCGCCAGCTACCACGGCAGCAGCGAGATCCGCCCAGCTTTGGGCTGCGGTGCAGCTCCCGTGGCGGCGGACATCCGCCGCGCGGTCGGGCTGGTGCAGCGCGCACTGTGGCTATGGCTGGTATTTGGATCGGTCGCCTGGGCCGCATGGAGCCTGGCCGGTGCTTGAACACGGCGGCGGACTCAACGCGGCGGCGCTCCGCTACGGCCGAGCGGCGGCGGAATGGCTGGATCTGTCCACCGGCATCAACCCGCACGGCTATCCGCTGCCGCTGCTCGATGCGGAATGCTGGCGCCGCCTGCCGCAGGACGACGACGGCCTGGAAGCGGCGGCGCAGGGCTACTACTGCTGCCCGCAACTACTCCCCGTGGCCGGCTCGCAGGCAGCACTGCAAGCCCTGCCCGGACTGTTTCCGCCCGGCCGGGTGCTGATGTTGACGCCCTCCTACGCCGAGCACGCCGCCGCCTGGCGACGCGCCGGCCATGCCTTGCAGTTGCTGGATTCGAACTCCGGCGTCGATCTCGAAGCGGCAGCGGCGGGCTGCAACTACGTGCTGCTGTGCCAGCCCAACAATCCGACCGGCACGCATTTCTCCAAGGCGCGATTGCTGGCGCTGGCCGAGTCACTGGCGCAGCGCGGCGGAGCGCTGGTGCTCGACGAAGCCTTCATCGACTGCACGCCCGAAAACAGCCTGGCCTCCGCCAGCGACCGACCGGGTTTGGTGGTGCTGCGCTCGCTGGGCAAGTTCTTCGGCCTGGCGGGGGCGCGCGTCGGCTTCGTCCTGGCCGAAACGAATCTGCTCGCGGCGCTGCGCGAAGCGCTCGGGCCCTGGCGGCTGAGCGGACCGGCGCGCGCCGTGGCCTGCGTCGCGCTGTCCGACTTTGCCTGGCAGACGGCTATGCGCCGACGCTTGCTGGAAGCAGGAGAACAGCTCTGCGCCCTGCTGCGCGCGCATCGTCTGGGGCAGCCGCAAGGCACGCCGCTGTTCCAATGGCTGCCGCAGGCGCAGGCAACAGCCATCCACGAAAACCTGGCACGGCGCGGTATCCTGGTGCGCCTTTATGAATACCCCCCCAGCGCACCAAGTTTGCGCTTCGGCCTGCCGGGCTGCGCAGCGGCATGGGCGCGCCTCGCGGCGGCGCTGGCGGAATTGGAGACTGATTATGCGGTTTGAAACAAGCATGTTCGCGGCGATGTTTTTTCTTGCGGCGCAGTTCGCCCACGCCGAAATCGTCGTGCGGGACGACGCCGGTCTAACCGTGCGCCTGACAGCACCGGCGCGGCGCATCGTCAGTCTGGCGCCGCACGTCACCGAAGATTTGTATGCCGCGGGCGCCGGGGCTTATCTAGTCGGCGCCGTCGACTACAGCGATTACCCGGCGGCGGCGCAACAGTTGCCGCGCGTCGGCGGTTATTCCCGCCTCGATCTGGAAGCCATCCTGGCGCTCAAGCCCGACCTGGTGATCGCCTGGGAGAGCGGCAACCCGGCCGCGCATCTGGCCAGGCTGAAAACGCTTGGCGTACCGCTGTTCATCAGCCAGCCGGCCAAGCTCTACGACATCGCGACGAGCCTGGAGCGTTTCGGCGCACTGGCCGGCACCGGCGCCATTGCCGCCGATGCGGCGCGCGCCTTCCGTGCCCGCCTCGCCGGACTGCGCGCCCGCTACGCCAACCGGCCGCCGGTGCGCAGTTTTTACCAGATATGGAACCGACCGCTGGTGACCATCAACGGTGAGCAATCGATCAGCGACGTGATGCGTCTGTGCGGCGCCGAAAACATTTTCGCCGGCCTGTCGCAACTGGCGCCGACCGTCACGCTGGAAGCGGTGCTCGCCGCCAACCCGGAAGCCATCGTCGCCAGCGGCATGAACGAGACCCGGCCGGAGTGGCTCGACATGTGGCAGCACTGGGGCCAATTGACGGCGACGGCCCGCGGCAATTTGTTCTTCATCCCTCCCGACCTCATCAACCGCCACACGCCGCGCGTCCTCGACGGCGCGCAGCTGCTGTGCGCGCAGATGGAAACGGTGCGCGGCCGGCGCGCGGCCGCCAAAGGAGGCGCGCAATGAGCCAACCGAGCCGCCTGCCCCAGCGCATCGTCTGCCTCACCACCGAAACCGTCGAAGTGCTCTATGCCCTGGGCGAAGAGGCGCGCATCGCCGGCATCAGCGGCTACACCGTGCGCCCGGCGCGGGCGCGCAAGGAAAAGCCCAAGGTGTTCGCCTTCACCAGCGGCGACAGCGAAAAAATACTCGCGGTGAAACCCGATCTGGTGCTGACTTTTTCCAACCTCCAGGCCGACATCGCCCGCGACCTGATCCAGGCCGGCGTCGCCGTCCATGCCTTCAACCAGCGCAGCGTCGAAGAGATCCTGACGATGATCGAAACCGTCGGCCGGCTGGTCGGCGCCGAGGCGCGGGCGCTGGCCTTGGTCGTCAGACTGGAGGCGATCATCCATCAGGCTCGCGGTGCGGCCGAGGAACGCATCGCCCGTGCCGGCCGCCGGCCGCGCGTGTATTTCGAGGAATGGGACGAGCCGATGATCTCGGGCATCCGCTGGGCTTCCGAATTGATCGAGATCGCCGGCGGCGAGGACATCTTCGCCGAACTCTCCCAGCATCATTCGGCCAAGCAACGCATCCTCCACGATCCGCTGGAAGTCGCGCGGCGCGCGCCCGACATCATCATCGGTTCCTGGTGCGGCAAACACTTCCGCCCCGAACGCGTCGCCGCCCGCGCCGGCTGGGCGGCAATCCCCGCGGTGCGCGCCGGGCAAGTGCACGAGATCAAGTCGGCGGTGATCCTGACGCCGGGGCCGGTGGCGATTGAGGAAGGGCTGACAGAACTGTCCAGTTTGTTCGCCGCCTGGGGAAGCCGCTAGTACCC
This sequence comes from uncultured Sterolibacterium sp., assembly GCA_964360125.1. Taxonomy (GTDB): domain Bacteria; phylum Pseudomonadota; class Gammaproteobacteria; order Burkholderiales; family Rhodocyclaceae; genus JACRAR01. The sequence goes on along the minus strand of CAYHXK010000125.1, from coordinate 3,587 downwards.
GCAGGGCACAAGTACCCGATGTTGTTTCCGGGTTTGTAAATCAGGCGGAATCGCCCATTTGTTTCTCAATGTGTGCGAACAGATTTCCGTACATATCCAGCAGGGCTTCGCGCTCAACACTACCCTTGAGCCATTTTTTCGAGATGGTCATCTCTATCGCAGTGCGCTGGACCGCCGACATGCCCGAGGTATCGACATACTTGCCGTTGAGGGTGTCGTTCACGTCGGCACGCGCCCTCTGGGCGAGCGACACCATGCGCATTGAGGTTGCCATCGCCGTAGCCCCTGTGCTGATGGTACCCGCCAGTTCCTCGACCACCGTGGCCGAGTTGGCGGAGCCGGATAATTCACTGCTGAATACATCGGCGGTTTTGCGGGCACTCGAAACTGCTTTGCCGAGTTCGCCCATTTGCGACGAGACTTCGTCCATTGCGCTGGAAACGGCGGAAATAGACTCGGCGATTTCGAATGAAGCTTTCTGTGCATGCTCGGCGAGTTTGCGCACCTCGTCGGCAACCACGGCGAACCCCCTGCCTTGCTCGCCGGCACGTGCCGCCTCGATGGAGGCGTTCAGCGCCAGCAGATTGGTTTGCTTGGCGATTCCTTCGATGCGGCTGGTGAGTCCCTTGATCGCTTCGGTCCTGGCGTTGAGCTGCAATAAGGATGCGGCGCTTTTCCCCGCGGACTCCTGTGCCTGACCGAGGGCGGAAGACATGGATTCGGCGGACCCCGACATGGCGGTTGCGGAATCGTAAAAGGAGTGGGCGAGGGATTCGGCCTGCGCGGAGCTGCCGGAGACTCCTGCAAGCGCCTGGTTAACCCGGTCGATAGCCATGGTCAGCCCACCCTCGGAACTCAGGAAAATGTGCGATAGCAGTGCCTCGCGGGCGACCGACTCCTGTGCCGCTTCCAGTCGGTCGAGCATCCCCTGCATCTGCTTCAGTACGTCCTCGAACGCACCGTGCAACCCCGCAGTCTGCAAGCGCCGCCAAGTGCGTCCGCTGGTGGACGCTTCCATTGCCCCCAGCATTTCGCGGAAAGCGGTCTCGGTCTGGTCGAGGGTGGAATTGATGTTGATGCGAATTCCGTCCAGGACGGGATCAGGGCTGGACCGCGGCAAGCGCGATCCGAGCCAGCCATCCTTGACCTTTTTCAGCAGGGCATTAAGCTCGTTGAGTTCATCCTTGCCTGATGCGGCCGGCAGGAACAACAGGAGAGTCGCTATCAACAGCGGAGCAAGCGCATGCCAGGGGCCGAGAAAACCCAGCCCGGCTCCGGCCAGCAGGAGAACGAGGACCAGCCAGCGCCGCTGCTCAGAGCGAGAAAACCAGTTCTTCATAGCTTAATCCAGTCGATTTGAGCAGATCCACCAGCACCTGGGTACCGGCATCGATGGCCTGCTTGGCGCCCACGGACTGTTCGGCCGCCAGCATTTGCCGGTAAACCGGTTCGATTTTTTCGATGGCGCTGCGCTTGGGGCAGCGGCGCACGGAATAAAACCCCACGATTTCGCCGCCAGGCGCGAAGTCCGGCGTGATGTGCGTGAATACCCAGTAGAAACCGCCATCCCTGGACATGTTTTTGACATAGGCAAAGAACTCCTTGCCGGACTGGATGGTGTCCCACGCCAGCTTGAAAGCCGAGCGCGGCATGTCTGGATGACGGATGATATTGTGCTGCGACCCCAGCAGTTCCTGCTCCGTATAGCCGGAAAACTCGATGAAGATGGGATTGCCGTAGGTAATGATGCCGCGGGTGTCGGTTTTCGAAACGATGAAATCGTCTTCCCGCATCAACCTTTCCTGCTTGGTCGGAATGATGGACTTGTTTTTCATTGTGGCGCCACGGCTATTTTCACAATCGTAAGAGACAAACCGGTTGTGAATCTACAGATATGCTGAATTGGTGTCAATGAACCGCAAGCTCCGCGTGAGCACGCCAAGTATGCGCGCGTGCATCATCGGTGAATCCATGATCGCATGGTGCGGCAAACGCCAATGCTGAACGACCCCGGTCTTCCTCAGTAAGGCGCCGGCGTTGTGCAATCCTCGTCGGGCCAGAAATTCTCGAACAGGTAGCGTTCGCCGGCCAGGCGGCTGCCCCAGCCCAGCGTTTCCAGCAAGGGCTGGTCCGGAAACGTCTCGACCCGTCCGAGGCAGAGGACGGCAATGGGCTTGGCGCCCGCCGGCATCCTCAGCAATGCGGCCAGCGCCGCCGGGTCGAAGATCGACACCCAGCCCAGTCCGATGCCTTCCGCGCGGGCGGCCAGCCACATGTTCTGGATGGCGCAAGCGGTCGAGGCGATGTCCATCTCGGGCAGGGTGCGGCGGCCGAACACATGCTTCTCGCGGCCGTCCATCAGCGCCGCCACCAGGACTTCGGCGCAGTCGCGCAGGCCTTCCACCTTGAGTTCCAGAAACGCCTGCTGCCGCGTCGACAGGGCGGCGGCGGTGCGTCCGCGCTCCTCGTCGACCAGCGCGTGGATCGACGTCCGCAGCGCCGCGTCGACGATATGCAGGAAACGCCAGGGCTGCATATAGCCGACCGAGGGCGCGCGATGGGCGGCCGCGATCAGCCGTTCGAACAAGCCCGCCGGCAGCGGACCGGGAACGAAGTGGCGCATGTCGCGGCGCTCATAAATGGCGCGATAAACCGCGGCGATTTCGGCTTCGGAATAGCGATGTTCCATGACGTGACAGCCTCAGCGCAAGAGTCCGGCGACGGCGGCCGGATTCGATGGAAAATAGAAATGCACGTAGGAGGCGGTGAGTCGATCCACGCGGTAGATCGCCTCGCCGCTTTGCCCATCCGCTGTTTCCGCGCGCAGCCAGGGGGCGAGCGGCGTATCGCTGCTCGAATAATGAAAGGTGTGGCCGTGGATCCGGCCTTCCGGCAGTTGCGCAGTCTGCATGCCCAGCGCGGCGAGCCGCGGCTGCATCGCCGTCGCGCCCGGCAACAGTCCGGCCATGCGATGACTGACGCCTTGCTTGTCGCGCAGGGTATCGAACAGCGCCATCATGCCGCCGCACTCCGCCAGCAGCGGTTTGCCGGCTTCGACGTGCGCGCGCACTTGCGCCCATAGGTCGGCGCGCGCGGCCAGCCGCGCGGCGTGCAACTCGGGATAGCCGCCCGGCAGCCACAGCGCATCGCAGGCGGGCAGCGGGTCGCCGGCGAGCGGCGAGAAGAAAACGAGCTGCGCCCCGAGTTCGCGCAAACAATCGAGATTGGCCGGGTAGAGGAAGGCGAAGGCGGCGTCGCGGGCAATCGCGATGCGCTGCCCGGCCAGCAGCACGGGCAGCGCTGCGGGTGCCGCGGCGGGGAAAGCCAGGGGCGGCGGCAGGCTGGCCGCGCCGGTTTCCGCCAGACGGTCGGCGAGACGCTCGAGACGGGTTTCCAGATCGGCGATCTCCGCCGCTTGCAGCAGCCCCAGGTGGCGCTCGGGCAGGGCGGCCTCGGCATCGCGCGGCAGGGCGCCGTACCAGATCATCCCTGGAGGGAGACTGGCGCGCAGCATCTCGGCGTGGCGAGCACTGCCGACCTGGTTGGCGAGCACGCCTTCGATGCGCAGGCCGGGCCGATAGCTGACC
>CAYHXK010000124.1:0-7359 GCA_964360125.1 uncultured Sterolibacterium sp. | reverse complement strand
AGCGTTAGGCAGGCAAATCCCTGTCGCATGCAAAGGAAAGCATCATGCCGGAAATGACTACCCTGCCGAATTTTTCGCCGGCGCCATTGCCCGCCGGTAGCCTACGGGGAGCCAACGGCGCTGCAGCACCCTCAAACGGTACCGGCGTGGCAGACGCCTCGAATACTTCCATCGCTGCACCCCCCCCCAGCGCCGCTACCACCGACGATGCCGGTACTGCGCCAGAGTCCTTTGCCATGGTATTGCAGCGCCAAATAACTCAAGCGGCTCAAGCGGCTCAAGCGGCTCAAGCGGCTCAAGCGGCTCAATCGGTTCAAGCGGTTCAAGCGGTTCAAGCGGTTCAAGCGGCCATGGCCGAGCAGCCACAGCCTTTAAGCGTCCTGCTGCCCGACCTGGCGCTGCCGCCGCAGCCTGCAAGCGCCCTGCGCCCTGACCTGCCCGACCTGACGCTGCTGCCGCAAACCGCGGGCAAGCTGCCGCTCCAACCGCTGTCCTCTAGCGCACTTGAGTCTGAGTTTACCCGGACGCCAGAAGACCTCGCTTCCCAGCTTATCGCCGATGATAGCCTCCCCCCCCTGTCGCCCTTGTCGCCCTATTTGTTCGCGGTAACGTCGCATATACCCGTTAAACTCGAGTCGGATTTGCCGGCGACGGAAAGACAGCCGGTTGGAGAGCGTCTCCTGAACACGTCTGCGCAGGCGCTGATCCCGACCCAAACAACCAGCCACAAGTACCTTGCACAGGGTTCCACTACCGAAGTTCAGTCTGAAACGGCAAACAAGACGGCAGAATTTGCCGCAATATTGGCTTCATCTGCCGATGTCGTGTCGGCCCAAGCCAGCCGCAGCGAATCTTCACCCGGCAGCGGGACACATTTCGAAAACCTGCTCGGCGCCGCTCTGATGGGTAACCTGAACCGCAACAGCGAAGCGCATTCTTCCAGTCCCACCTCCACGGCTTTGCCCATTCCAACACCGGTTGGCGCTCATGGCTGGGATGGCGAAGTCGCCGACAAACTGGTGTGGATGGTCGGACGCCAGGAACAGCGCGCCGAACTGGTGCTGAATCCGCCGCAATTGGGACGAGTCGAGGTATCGCTGACGATGAACGGCGACCAGACCAGCGCCATTTTCGTGTCGGCCAATCCGGCAGTGCGGGACGCTCTGGAGGCGGCCCTGCCCCGCTTGCGCGAAATTCTCGCCGAGGCCGGGATAAACCTCGGTCAAGCGCAAGTGGGTGCCGATACCGGCAGTAACGTTGCCAACCAATCGACAAGCGATGGGGAAAACAGCGATAATCCGGAGCGCAATTCGCGCCTGGAAGGTCTGGCCCCTGAGGGAGAAACACTCGGGCCAGTTGGAGCTTCTCAATGGCTCAGGCGGGTGAATGGCATGGTCGATGTGTTTGCCTGATCCAGGCGAGCCTACCTGGAACACGCCCGTGAAAATGATAAAATGAACCGAGCGTCAGGACCGTCAAACAACGAATAGACATGCGTTAGGAGTAGTGGATGGCCAAGGCCCCCGACAAGCAGGAAACCCCCCCCATTGAAGCGGCTCCCAAAAAGAAGAAGCTGCTGCTTTTAATTGTTATTGGTCTGGTGCTGGTAATGGCTGTGGGCGGAGGCGCCGCTTTCTTCCTTATGAAACAACGCAGCAAAATGGACTTGGATCCTGGCGCCGAGCGCGAGGCGAAGGTTGAGGTGATTCCGACTTTCGTGAAGCTAGACCCGTTTACCGTCAAGCTGCAGCCTGAAGAAGGCAAGCCGGAACAATATATGCAAACCACGCCCGAACTCAAAGTGCATGATAAGCATGTTGCCGACAAAGCCAAGTCCTACATGCCTGAGATCCGCCACAACGTATTGTTGTTGCTGTCGAGCAAAAGACCCTCCGAACTGTCGACGCCGAAAGGAATGGAGGCGCTCTCCATGGAGATTCGCAGCCAGGCCAACCGGATCCTCGGCGGTGAGGCGAATGCGGCCGGATCCGACAAGGTCGGAGCGGACGACCCAGTGCAAGCAGTGATGTTCTCTTCATTCATCATCCAGTAAGTACATGAGCCAGGACTTTCTCTCGCAGGAAGAAGTCGACGCCCTGTTGAAGGGGGTAACGGGCGAAGTCGACGAAGCCCCGGCGGGAGAAGAGGGCGAAGTCGATGTCAAGGCCTATGATGTCGGTCGCCAGGAGCGCATCGTTCGCGGCCGCATGCCGACGCTCGAGCTCATTAATGAGCGCTTCGCGCGGTTTCTGCGCATCGGCCTGTTCAACTACATGCATCGCAACGCGGAAATATCGGTGGGACCGGTCAGGGTTCAGAAGTACAGTGAATTCATCCGCAATCTTGTGGTGCCGACCAACTTGAACCTGGTCCAGGTCAAACCCTTGCGCGGCACCGGCCTGATTGTGCTTGATCCAAACCTGGTGTTCCTGGTCGTCGACAACATGTTCGGCGGCGACGGACGTTTCCACAACCGCGTCGAAGGGCGCGATTTTACCGCCACCGAACAACGCATCATTCAAGGTTTGCTCGGGGTGATCTTCTCGGAATACGAAAAGGCATGGAAACCGGTATTCGAAATTACCTTCGAATATACGCGTTCGGAAATGAATACACAGTTTGCCAACATCGCCACGCCCGCCGAGGTCATTGTCGCGGTCACCTTTAACATTGAATTTTCTGGCGCTTCCTCCGAGATGCACGTGTGCTTGCCGTATTCGATGGTCGAACCCATCCGTGACATCCTGTACAGCACCATGCACAGCGACCAGGTGTCCTCCGACAAACGCTGGACATCGACGCTGCGGCGCCAATTGCAGAAAGCCGAATTGGAACTGGTTGTGCCCCTCGGTTCGAGGCAAATTACACTGGGCGAAATCATGAAGATGAAAGTCGGAGACATTATCCCGTTTCCCATTGCCGATCTGGTCACCGTCAATGTGAATGACGCACCGGTGATGAAAGCCCGTTATGGCGTCAGGGAAGGCCAGTACGCACTGAAGATCGACAGCTTTGTGGCGCAGGAAGAAGCCGAGCAAAACAAAACCTCTTGAAGTAGGAGAATAAGATGAGCGATGTCGAAGAAGGTCAAGTTTCAGAAGACGATTGGGCGGCGGCGATGGGTGAGCAGGCCGTAGCCGAGGCTGCCCCCGCGGCACCAATCGCGTCGCCAAAAGTATTCGATCAACTCTCCGGAGACAGCGAGAAGCATGCCGGCATGCATGACTACGATATGATTCTCGATATCCCGGTCAAGCTCACGGTCGAGCTCGGACGTACGCACATTTCGATCCGCGATTTGCTGCAACTTGCCCATGGATCCGTGGTGGAGCTGGACGGATTGGCCGGCGAACCGATGGAGGTTCTGGTGAATGGCACCCTGATCGCCCAGGGCGAAGTCGTGGTGGTTAACGACAAATTCGGCATTCGCCTGACCGATATCGCCAGCCCGCACGAGCGCATGAATAAAATCAAGTGAATCCCGCACAGTCGGAGTATTGCCTGCTTGAACCTACTCTGATTCGCCGTCCCATCTGCGATCGGACCTGATACCTGAGTACCCTCTGTACCCTCTGTACCCTCTGGGGCATAAAGGGCATAAAGGGCATAAAGGGCACAAGGCGCAAATAGGCGCCGGTTTCCCCCTCTTTTCCCGTCATTGGGCGTTTCTTCGCGAGGCTAAGCTGCAAAGGTAAAAAAACCTTTCCAGCCGATGAATCAGCAACTTCCCATTTCCCTACTGGCAGCCACCATCGTGACGCCCTCATTGGCGCTTGCCCAGGGCACGGCAGCGAATGCCGAACTCGGCAGCGGTGTGTTGCAAGTCGTCCTCAGCCTGGCCCTGGTAGTGCTTTTGCTGATTGGCAGCCTCTACTTGCTCAAGCGCATTTCTGGGCCACGAGGCGCCGCTGCCGGCTTGTTGCGAGTGATTTCCAGCACGGCAGTCGGGACTCGCGAACGCGTGGTTTTGCTGGAAGTCGGCAACACCTGGCTAGTTCTGGGCGTAGCTCCCGGCAGCGTCACTTCACTTCATCAGTTGCCGCGCATGGCAAAACCGTTAGTCGATGAAGCCGTCGCGCCCGGCAAGGACTTCGCCGGCTGGCTGAAACAAGTGATGGATCGCCGCAATGCACGTTAGATGTAAGCACCTGCTCCTGCTCCCATTGCTATTGCTGCCCATGCTGGTCTCTGCGCAGGCACTACCGGCTATTACCAGCACGCCGGCAGCGGGTGGCGGCACCCAGTGGTCGCTGTCGATCCAGACCTTGCTGCTGATGACCAGCCTGACCTTCCTGCCGGCTTTATTGCTGATGATGACCAGTTTCACCCGCATCATCATCGTGCTTTCGCTGCTGCGTCATGCACTCGGCACGCAGACTTCTCCACCGAACCAGGTGCTGGTGGGACTGGCCTTGTTCCTGACTTTCTTCATCATGGCGCCGGTGGCCGACAAGATTTACAGCGATGCCTATCTCCCGCTGGCGGAGAACAAGATCGGCTTCATGGAAGCATTGGATCGCGGTGCAATTCCGTTGCACGGGTTCATGATGAAGCAGACACGCGAACCCGACCTGACGCTGTTCACCAAAATCGCCAAGCTGCCAAAGCCGGCTTCGGCCGAGCAGGTACCGATGCGCGTGCTGATCCCGGCATTCGTCACCAGCGAGCTTAAAACCGCCTTTCAAATCGGCTTCATTGTCTTCATCCCCTTCCTGATTATCGACATGGTGGTCGCTTCGGTGTTGATGTCGATGGGCATGATGATGATGTCGCCGGTCATTGTCGCCCTGCCTTTCAAGATTATGCTGTTCGTTATGGTCGATGGCTGGAATCTGCTGATAGGATCGATCGTACAGAGTTTCGGATAATTCCATTTCCAGATCATCCGTGACTTTGTCGACTTCGCCTTGCCGTGCAATGTGCACTGTCTGCGGCTCTTCTTCGCGTCACAAACGATCTGGAAATGGAATAAGGATAGACTATGACACCCACCACCGTCATCAACATCGGCCGAGAAGCCCTTGAGATCACGCTGCTCGTCTCGGCTCCGCTGTTCGCCGCCGCACTGATCACCGGCTTGCTGGTCAGCATTTTCCAGGCGGCAACTCAGATCAACGAAGCGACATTGTCCTTCGTACCCAAACTATTGATGATCTTCACCACCATGATCGTCGCTGGTCCTTGGATGCTTACGTTGATCACCGATTACATGCGCCGCTTGTACGAGAGCATTCCCGGCGTGATTGGATAGCTCACAAACTCTTCAAGTTTTTATCATGCATCTTTGCGAGGCCTTGTGTCGAAGAGTCACAGCGCAATCCCGGACAGGTTCATGAATCCATCGCTTTCCCGTGTAACTTGGAGCCTCCCTGCGACGAATTTGTTCTTCATTGAATGATTTCCTTTTCATCCGCGCAGCTCGACCTCTGGATCGCCTCCTTCATGTTTCCGCTGGCGCGTGTTCTGGCATTAATGGCCACCGCGCCGGTCTTCAGCAATGCCGCGCTGCCACCGCAAATCCGGCTGGTTATCGGACTGGCTGTCGGCTTGGGTTTGGCGCCGGTATTACCCCAGATGCCGCCGATCTCGCCGGGATCCTGGCTGGGTATCGCCGTGCTCGCCCAACAGGTCTTAATCGGTGTGGTGCTCGGGTTCACGCTGCGTATCGTCTTTACAGCAGTGGATATCGCTGGCGAACTGATCGGCCTGCAGATGGGGCTGTCGTTCGCCACTTTCTATGACCCCCAGAGCGGTGCGCAGACGCCGGTGGTCTCCGAGTTTCTCGGTCTGCTGACGACCTTGCTATTCCTCGCCATGAACGGACATCTGCTGACACTGTCAGTGTTGGGGGAAAGTTTCCGGCTTTTACCAGTGACCGCCACGCCCTTCGCGGCAAAAGGTTTTGCCTTATTGCTGGCCTGGTCGGCGACACTGTTCTCGGCGGGTTTGATGCTGGCGCTGCCGATTATCACCGCATTGCTGATCGCCAACATCGCCTTGGGCGTGCTGGCGCGAGTGGCGCAGTCGCTGAATATTTTTGCCGTCGGATTTCCGGTCACCATCGTCGCCGGCTTCACCGTGTTGATGCTGTCGCTGCCCTACTTTGGCACGGCGCTGGAGAAACTTTACGAGCGGGGATTCGTTGCGCTTGCCGGAGTGCTGCGCGCCGCAGGCGGACTGCCCTGAGACTGTGATAGCGGTGCTTCGATTCCGGTTCCGATAAGCCGAATCACGCCTTGCGAGACTCTTTGCGAGCCGAGCACGGATGACTCCAGGCTTTCGTTGTATTCCAGCACTTCATAGCCGTGAAAACCGCCATACCGCACCAGATCCTTGGCGCGACGATGAAAAACCGCGCGCGCCTCGCCGGCGCCTCCGGAGTAGTAGCGTTTCATTTTCAAACCAAGGTAGATGTGGTGGTCGGGCAGCGGCGTCTCTTCGATTTCCCAGTTCGGCGCGAGCGGATCGAGGATCAAATAGGCAGTGCCGGCGTATATGCCCCAGAACACTATTTTTTCGAGAGGAATCGCCAGCGATGGCGAAACTTGCAGCGTCGTGTTCGGGATGACACTGAAATTCCGCGGAATATTGCCGTCGAGGCGTGCGGATAATCCGCCGCAGCCTGCTGCTCCGGCGATGGCCAGGATCACGGCGATACAGGCGAATATCCGCTGGATGGCCATCTCAGAGATAGTTGAACAGGGACATTTGCGAGATCTTCGAGAACGACTGCTGCGCCGCCTGAAGTTCCGTTTGCTGGCGCGTCAGATTGGTGATCGCCTGCGAATAGTCCACATCCTGGAGACGGGACAGAGTATCGGAATATTGCAATCCCATGTCCTGCACCACCGTATCGAGCGAGTCAACTTCCCCCAGACGCGTGCCCACGTCGGCACGCACGCGCAGAATGTTGTCCGTGGCTTGACCAAGATTGTTGATAACCGAACCCAGCGTATTGTGCAAAGCCGTGTTGCCGTTGCTGCCGGTGCCGATCGACGATTCGAGCGCCTTGACCAACCGTCCCAGGGTATCAAACACGCTTTCGCTGGTGCTATTGTCCAGGCTAAATACATCGCCGCTGGCCGGGGTGCCGCTGATAGTGACCGCCGCCCCGAAGTCGCCGTAGGCGGAGGCCAAGCCGCTGAACTTGATGGCGTCGCCGCTGTTGTACTGGTGCGTATAGGTATTCGTGCCGCTGTTGGTATTCGACGCAGTATCGGTGAACAGCGACTTCTCCGTCGTCTTGTCCACCAAATCATAGTAAAGCACTGCGGGCGTCACATTGTTGTCCTGCCAGAAACGCACCTCGAGCTTGCCGCTGTTGGTGGCGGTATTCCACTTGGCTGCGTCCAGTACTTC
>CAYHXK010000123.1:0-7376 GCA_964360125.1 uncultured Sterolibacterium sp. | reverse complement strand
CAGGCCCTGCGCCAGCGAATCGCGGCAGAACGGGCAGAACATGCCGAAGATGTGCGGCTCGGTAACGTTCTGCGGCTCGTGCGCGCCGAGCACCCGCACCGGCAGCATGCCGGCGGCGATGAGGATTTCCTCCGGCGTATAGGTGCACATCGTCGCCACCACCTGGCCGCCGGTACGCGCCTTCCAGGCCCGCGCATAGTCGTGGCGTTTCTCGTACCATTCCTTGAACTGGTCGAACAATCCACTCATCATCGGTCTCCAGGTTACGGCGGAAGCTGGCCCGGCGCTCGGTCCCCGCCGTGGCTGGCAAGATGCATCGCGCTGCGACTCTGCAATATCATGCTTCCAAAAACTGCAAATGAACGATATTGCATGTTTATTGATTTTAGAAATCCTGGCGAAGTGGGGTTTGATCCAGATCAAGAAAACCCGAATGCCGCACCAAGCCGACTATGGCGTGGCCGTTGACATACTGGAACAGTCGTTCCACAATGGTGACGGTTTCCTACTTTCGATTGCTTCCCATGCCGCGCTCTCGCGAATACGACCAGCAAGAACTACTGACCGAGGCTACGTCCGCGTTCTGGTCGCAGGGCTATGCGCGAACCACGATGGACGACATCGTTAAGCGTACGGGCGTCAATCGGGCCAGCTTGTACGCGGCCTTCCCCGACAAACGTACCCTGTTCCTGGCGGCGCTACGGCACTACCTTGAGACAGTCACCTCGAAAAATCTGCACCATCTGGAAAGCGGCGCGAACGCAAGCAAATCGATCCGCAGTTTCTTCCTGCGCCTGGTCACCGAGCCGGCGCCGCCGGGATACTCTGCATCAGGCTGTCTGCTGACCAATACCGCGGTCGAACTGGGCGGCGCGGAAGAAGATGTCGCCGCGCTGGTTCGCCAGGCATTTGCGCGGGTCGAGGAGGCGCTGCGGAAACGCCTGCATGAGGCTCTCGTCCAGGGCGATCTTGCGCCGGACGCCGATCCTGACGCGTTGGCAAAACAATTGTTGGTTCTGATCCAGGGTCTGCGCGTGATGCGCCGGCTGGGACTTGACCAGAGTTTTCTGAAACAAGCGGTGGAATCCGCGCTGCGCCCGCTCCAGTAATTTTTTTACCGTTTTTGGAACACCCGTTCCATTATTTTGAAAGGAAATCCCGATGAGCCAACTGCTTCCCCGACTAGCCGTGCCGGCGCTGTCCGTCAATACCCTTTCCGGGGAAACCTGGACCCTGGCAGACCAGGCGCCGCAACGCTTTTCCATGGTGGTCTTCTACCGGGGCCTGCATTGCCCGGTATGCCGCACCTATATCGGCGAACTCGACAAGCTGCTTGAAGACTATGCCCAACGCGGCGTGAATGTCGTCGCAATCAGCAGCGACACCGCAGAACGCGCCCGTGAAACCCGGGACACCTGGGGCGTGCAGAACCTGGAAATCGGCTATGGCCTGAGTCTCGACGTGGCGCAACAATGGGGCTTGTATATTTCGTCGAGTCGCGGCAAGACTTCTCTGGGGATAGAGGAACCTGCGCAGTTCAGCGAACCGGGGGTGTTCCTGGTGCGCGCCGACGGCACGCTGTATTGGGCATCGGTGCAGACCATGCCTTTTGCGCGTCCGCACTTCAAGGAAATCCTCGCCGGCCTGGATTTCGTCATAAAAGTCGACTATCCGGCGCGAGGTGAAGTCCTGCTAGCTCAGCAACCTATTTGATCTGGAATCGGGAATCCGCAAGCCTGATCATTAAGGCTTGCGGAGGAGAGACGGCTATTCAGGCAGAAGTGCTGATGACTCTTCCTGTCGTCTGGCCTTGGGTATTGACTACGGGGCGGGGCTTGGGCGCTTCGGCCTGTTCCTTGACTGCCGTCGTGGCGTTCTTCTTGACTGGCTCAGGCTGTTCCGCCTGTTTCGGACGCTCTTGCTGCTTGACTTCCTTGGGTTGCGCACGCACCGCAGGTGCATTCGCCGCGGTACTGGAACTTACAGTATTGATCGGCATTTCACTACTCCTTTCGACCACCTGGAGACACAAAGCATTTGATAACAATAGTACTGTAGTCCAAAAACGCTGCCTATGACTAAAGCCATTCAAATTATTTTAAATACCCCTATGCCCAACAAGACTATCAAATCCGACAAGACCACCCTCAATCCGGAATGGCTGCGTATCTCTGGCTGCGATGCGGTGCAAGGCCAAGGCATCGCCCGACCGATGCCCGCAGCCAACCTTTCAGCCTGGCTCGCCGGCCATGGAGAGCAGCCGCGCGAGCCGCCAGAGGGACGCCTTGGTCTTCCGCCCAACGGACCGCAAAGGGGTATCATGAAAATACGTTCGCATCCTAGGGCGTCAAATTCGATCCAGGCCGGAGTGCACTACCAACCCCAGAGGAGATCAGCATGGCAAAAAAATCCAAGGAAGACGGCATCTATAAAATCGTGGAAATCGTCGGCACCAGCCGAGTTTCCTGGGAAGACGCGGCAGCCAAGGCGGTGGAAACCGCCGGCAAAACCCTGCGCGACCTGCGCGTCGCCGAGATCGTCAAGCTGGACATGAAAGTGGTCGACGGCAAAGTGGCGGCCTACCGCGCCCGGGTTTCGCTGTCGTTCAAGTACGACAGTTAAGCAGGGAAAAAGCTTCCCCCTGCTCATCCCGCCTTCAGCCAGATCACCGGCTTGCCGCCGGCATTTGCCGGGGCAAGTGCCGGCGCAGGGGCCTCGGGAGTGTCCAGCGCCGCATCGAGCCTGCTGCGCAGCGCCTGCTTGAGCTTGTCCAGGCCCTGGCTGGCGGCGGCCTGATTCTCGATCAGGGTGTCGAAAATCCGCTCGAACGCCTGGCGGCCGCGTCGCTGCGTATCGCCATACCCACGCATCAACCCCGCGCAACGGACGATCTCCAGCACCAGTTCACGGTCGAGGCTGGCCAGGCCGAAACGCTTGATGGCACCCAGCCAGCGTTCGATCGCCGCCTGCTCGGCGGCGAAGCGCGCGGACTTGCGGCGCCATGGCTTGAACAGCGCCAACAGGCGCAGCGCCAGAAAACCGGTAATGGAGCTGGTGCGAATGCGCAGGCTGAAGTCGGTCGGCTGGCCACGCGCCCGCCGACCCGCCTGCCACTGCCGCAAGCGGACAGCCAAAGCCGCGGGCAGGATGTCGGCGATCTCCTCCGCACCCGGCTTGAGATAGTCGACCACCACCACCGGCTGGCCGGGCTGTGCGCCGGACTCCACCTGCAGCCGGGCAAAACGGCTGGCGCGCGTCTTCAGGTCGGCGACGCGGATCACATCCTCGTAACTCATCCACAACGCCAGCAGGCGGGCGGCTTCCAGCGTCAGCGGATAGCCGTCGGCCGCGCCGCCGGTCTCGCGATCCACGGCCAGCAGCGGCCGCACCCGATCCAGGTAGAGCTCGGCATAGGCCGCGTCCTGATAATCGGCCAGTCGTCCCGCCGCCTCGTTCAGCAACGCATGCAGCATTTCGGGAAACTCCTGGACGACACGCTCCACCGGCGCGGCCGCTGAGGACTGTTGAGCGTCAACCACCGCCGCCATCCTGAGTTCGCCCGCCGCATGCGCATGACCGAGCGCAAAGCCGCGCAGACTGGCCTCCGCCCCTTTGCCCGCTCCACGTATCGCCGCCTCGCAGGCGGATCGCGACAGCGGCAGCACACCCGCGCCGGACATGGCGCCGAACAGCACCGCATTGATGATCGTGCCGGCTTCCTGCGCCAGGCGCGACATATCGAAGAGGATAGACCGGCGTGAAAGTTGCGGCGCGGCGGCGATGATTTTTTCCGAATCGAAGCGTCCGTCGCTCGCCACCATTTTTTCGGAAGTGGCGTAGATGCGGTGGGTCGACGCCACCAGGGTGGTGCGCGCCGCGGTGACGAAGGCATTCTGCAGGGCCCGACCCGCCTCGACCAGTTCGGAGGCGGCCATCAGGTCGATGCCGCCGGGGCTGGGCACCAGCGCCATGACGGGCAGCTTGCCGCCGGACGCCGGCGTTTTCAGCGGATAAATTTCCAGGTAATACGTGGTCGCCCCGGTGCGCTGCGAGACGCCGGGAATCGAGGTGCTCTGCACCGGCAAGCCCTCGATCTCGGCGGCCTCCACCAGCCAGTCGGCCAGCACCCCGCCGCCCTCGCCGCCCAGCGCGGCAATCAGAATCGTGAAAGGGCGAGGCGCTGAAATTCCGGATTCAACCGACACGCGCATGCTCCCTGTCCGCCCCCGCCAGTTTGGCTATGGTCCACTGGCGCAAGCCATGCATCCAGCGATCCAGCCAGGTCGGATTCTGGATCGTTTCGGTGCGATAGAACGAAGGACACAAGGCCGCCGCCTGCGCCACCTCGCCGCACAAGCCGCAGCCGACGCAGCCGTTATTCACCGTGGTGACGGGTTCGTTGCGCAAGGGATCTGGATGCTCCTTGAGCGTCAGCGAAGGACAGCCGGACAGCCGGATACAGGAACGGTCGCCGGTGCACACCTCGGCATCCACCCCGAAACGCGTACGCACCACCCGCTCGCCGCCGGCCAGCAAGGCCGCATTCAGGGGACGCAGGCGCCGCTGGCGTTCGAGCATGCATTCGCCGTCGGCGATGATCACCTTGAGTCCCGCTTGCGGCGTGGTCATGGCTCGCCGCAGCACTTCCGCAACATTGCTCACGGCATAATTGTCGACGCGCTCGAGCCACTCCACGCCCATTCCGCGCAGCGTGCCTTCGATGCTGATGGAGCGGCCCTGCCGCGCCGTCAGGCCCGGCGTGGAGGGAATATTCTGGGTGCCGGTGGCCGAGGTGTAGCCGTTTTCCATGATGATGAGCACGCTGTCGTCATTGCGGAAAATCGCATTGGCGACGCCGGTGGACAAGCCGTTATGCCAGAACCCGCCGTCGCCCATCACCGTCACCACGCGCTGTCCCATGTTCGGCGCGACGCCCGCAGCGGCGGCGAGCGACAGGCCGAAGCCGAGCACGGTATTGCCGAGGTTGAACGGCGGCAATGTAGAGAAGGTATGGCAGCCGATATCCGAGCTGATATGGATGCCGCCGACCTCCTTATCCACCAGCTTGAGCGCGGAGAACACCGGCCGTTCCGGACAGCCGACGCAGAAACCCGGCGGCCGCAGCGGCACCCGTTCGCCGAGTAATTCCGCCGCGCGCTGCTTGGCCTGGACCACGCCATCCAGCACCCGCGCCACGTCTTGCTGGTCGACGCCATCCGGCAGCATCAGTTGCAGGAAGCGGCCCACTCCGCCGAGCACCACCTCGGCGGTATATTCGCCCGCCATGGGCAGGATGTCCTTGCCGATCACATGCGGAGCGTTGATGTCGGCGCGGCGCAGGATGGAATTGATGGCTTCCTCGAGATGCGCCGGCTGGCCTTCCTCGACCACCAGCACGGCGCGCTTGCCGCTGCAGAAGCGCGCCACTTCGTCGGGCAACAGCGGGTAGGTGACGTTGAGCACGTAGAGCGGAATTTTCGCCGCGCCGTAGGCATCCGCCAAGCCGAACTGCTGCAAGGCCCGCATCAGGGTGTTGTACATGCCGCCCTGCAGGACGATGCCGATGTCGTGCAGCTCGCCGGGGAAGAACTCGTTGAGCTGGCGTTCGCGGATAAATTTTTGCGCCGCCGGCAAGCGCACTTCGATCTTGTGCTTCTCCTGCGCGTAGTTGGCCGGCGGCAGCGGAATCCGTCCGACATCGAAGGCCGGCTTGGCGATCGGATTCAGTTTCGAGAATTTCGGCTTGCGGTTGTCCTTGCACTCGAAGCTGCCATGCACATGGCAGGCGCGGATGCGCAGCTCCAGCATCACCGGCGTGCTGCTCGCCTCCGACAGTTCGAAAGCTTGCTCGACCATATTCACGATGCAGGGCAGATTGGGACGCGGATCGAGCAGCCAGATCTGCGACTTCATGGCGAACGAATGGCTGCGCTCCTGGATGATCGAGGCGCCCTCGCCGTAATCCTCGCCGATGACGATCAGCGCCCCGCCCTTGACGCCGGCCGAAGCCAGGTTGGAGAGCGCGTCGGAAGCCACATTGGTGCCGACCACCGATTTCCAGGTCACCGCGCCGCGCAGCGGATAATTGATCGAGGCGCCGAGCATCGCCGCCGCGCCGGCCTCGTTGGCGCAGGCCTCGAAATGCACGCCCAGCTCGCCCAGCACATCGTGCGCATCGGCCAGCACGTCCATCAGATGCGAGACCGGCGCGCCCTGGTAGCCGCCGACGTAGGCGACGCCGGATTGCAGCAGCGCCTTGGTGACGGCCAGGATGCCCTCGCCGCTAAAGGTCTGGCCCTGGCCGAGGCGAAGCTTGCCGACTTCAGTGGTGAATGATCGTTCCATGGCTCCGTGGCGACAACCGCCTGTTCGGCAGCGGCGCAATGCTTGCTCGGGGATATTCCGGAATCCGCATCGTGTGACGATTATGCCAGATCGTCACGCTTATCTGTATCACGAGCAGGCCGGCCGCGCCGGCCCCCTTCCCGCCGCAGTCCTTGACAGAACAGGATGATTATCCTACTCTGCGGCAGGCGTAGGACGCATGTCCTACGCCTGCCGCACCGGACCGGGGGATATCATCATGTCTGCAGATTTGTTCGAGCCGTTTCAGTTAGGTGACCTGACACTCGCCAACCGGATGGTCATGGCGCCAATGACGCGTAATCGCGCCACCGAAAACGGCGTTCTGCCGCCAATGATGGCGACCTACTACCAACAACGCGCCAGCGCCGGTCTGGTCGTTACCGAGTCCGCCCCTGTCTCTCCGGAGGGCGTGGGCTATCCCTTTTATCGTGGCAAGGGAATTTGAGCGGGAGGTGATTTTCATGAGCGACAAGACAACCCGCGATCACATTGTTGAAGCCGCCGACCGGTTGTTCTATCGACAAGGCTACGAGCATACCTCGTTCTCGGACATTGCGGATGCCGTACGGATTTCACGCGGCAATTTTTACTATCACTTCAAATCCAAGGATGAAATTCTGGATGCCGTGATCAATGTGCGTCTGGCCAATACCCGGAAGATGTTGGAGCAGTGGGAAATCGAAGGGAAACAACCCGCGGATCGCATCCGGAGCTTTATCCATATTCTGATCGCGAACCGGGCCAAAATAAAACGTTACGGCTGCCCGGTTGGGACGCTGTGCACTGAGCTTGCGAAGCTGAATCATGCCTCGCAAGCCGAGGCAAACATGCTATTTACGCTGTTTCGGACCTGGTTGCGCAGGCAATTCACGCTGCTCGGCCGCAAGGCGGACGCCGACGAGCTGGCGATGCATCTTCTTGCCCGCAGCCAGGGTGTCGCCACGCTGGCAAATGCCTTTCACGATGAGAAATTCATCAAGCAGGAAGTAAAGCAGATGTGCGACTGGCTG
>CAYHXK010000122.1:0-7397 GCA_964360125.1 uncultured Sterolibacterium sp. | reverse complement strand
TCGCCCTGCGTCTCCGCCAGCAGGATGCCGGCGGTCATCAGCTTGATGTAGGTCTCGGGAGTAACGCGGTCGGTGAAGCGGATCTTGTAGCCGACATAGCGGCCCGGCTCGCTGTTCAGCTCCTGGGCGATGCGCGCGGCGGTGGCGCGCGCGGCGATGCGGCGCGGCTGGGTGTGGCCGATCAAGCCGGCGCAGCCGCGCCCCAGTTCCAGGCAGATCTTGGGCAGTTGGGTGGTCTTGCCGGAGCCGGTCTCGCCGCAGACGATGACGACCTGGTGCTGCTCGATGGCGCGCGCGATCTCGCTGCGGCGTTCATTCACCGGCAGGGTTTCATCGTAAGCAATGGCCGGACGCATCGCCAGTCTCCGGGCGACGCTGGCTTCTTTATCCGGCCTCATTTGCTGAGTTGCAGGATGGTGTAAATGCCCAGACCCGTCATCAACAGCGAGCCGAACAGATGCAAGCTGGCGGCGCCCAAAGCCAAGCCGTATTCGGCGCGCTGGATCAGAACCACCACCTCGGCGGAGAACGTCGAAAACGTGGTCAAGGCGCCGAGAAAGCCGGTGACGAAAAACAGGCGCGCCTCGGGCGGCAGATCGACATTGATGTGGAATACCGCCACCGCCACGCCGACCAGGTAGCCGCCGCTCAGGTTGGCCGCCAGGGTGCCCAGCGGGATCGCGGGAAACAGCGGATTGAGCAGCAAGCCCAGGCCCCAGCGCAACCAGGCGCCCAGCACCGCACCGACAGCGATGGCGAGAAGATTTAGCCACGTCATGGCAATGGGGCGGCGGATTGAATCATGACGACGATTTTACACGGCCTCTGCCGCATCTTTACCGCTAAAATGAGGCTTCGACGCTTTGCCGCATCCCATTCCACCATGTCCATCGACACCAAGAGCCCATCCAGCGCAGCGGCCCCCGTTGCCAACTTCATCCGCAATATCGTCGAGACCGACCTCGCGGCAGGAAGATATTCCGCTCGCCGCTGGGGCGGACGTCCCGGTCCCGCCCAGATACAGGCAGCCGGATCGCTCGACCCGATGAAGCTCCGCACCCGTTTTCCACCCGAGCCGAACGGCTACCTGCACTACGGCCATGCCAAAAGCATCTGCCTGAATTTCGGCCTGGCGCGCGATTATGGCGGAGCTTGTCATCTGCGTTTCGACGACACCAATCCCGAAAAGGAAGAAAAGGAATACGCCGACGCCATCGTCGATGCGGTGCATTGGCTGGGTTTCGACTGGCAGGGAAACCTCTACCATGCCTCCGACTATTTCGAGTGGATGTTCCGGTTCGCCGAATATCTGATCGAATCCGGCCATGCCTACGTGGATAGCCAGAGTCCCGAGGAAATGCGGGCCAATCGCGGCACCCCCACGGAATCGGGCCGCAACAGCCCCTACCGCGAGCGTTCGGTCGAGGAAAATCTCGACCTGTTCCGTCGCATGAAGGTCGGCGAGTTTCCCGACGGCAGCCACATCCTGCGCGCCAAGATCGACATGGCATCGCCCAATTTCAATCTGCGCGATCCCGCCATCTACCGTATCCGCCATGCCACCCACCACAACACCGGCGACCGGTGGTGCGTGTATCCGATGTACACCTACGCCCACCCCATCGAGGACGCGCTGGAGAACATCACCCATTCCATCTGCACCCTCGAGTTCGAGGACCAGCGGCCGTTTTACGACTGGCTGCTGGAGCGACTGGCTGAAGGTGGGCTGTTGCTGCGACCGCTGCCGCAGCAGATCGAATTTTCCCGTCTCAACCTCAGCTATGTGGTTTTATCGAAGCGCAAGCTGATTCAACTGGTCGAAGAAAATCACGTTGCCGGCTGGGACGATCCGCGCCTGCCCACCCTCGTCGGCGCCCGCCGGCGCGGCTACACGCCGCAAGGTTTCCGCCGCTTCGCCGAACGCATCGGCGTCTCCAAGTCCGACTCGTGGATCGACATGAGCGTGCTGGAAGACTGCATGCGCGAGGACTTGAACGAACGCGCGCAACGGCGCATCGCGGTGCTCGACCCGCTCAAGCTGATCATCGACAACTACCCGGTGGGCCAGGAAGAGGAATGCTTCGCGCCCAACCATCCGCAGCACCCCGAACTGGGTAAACGCGCCGTGCCCTTCTCGCGCGAATTGTGGATCGAGCGCGAGGATTTCATGGAAACCCCCGTCAAGGGCTATTTCCGCCTGTTTCCGGGCAACAGCGTGCGGCTGCGCTATGGCTTCGTGGTCAAATGCACCGGTTGCGACAAGGATGCCGAGGGCAAGGTCGGCGCCGTGCATTGCGAATATATGCCCGACTCGAAATCCGGTGGACCCGGCGCCGATAGCTACAAGGTCAAGGGCAACCTGCACTGGGTCTCGGCGGCGCATGCCTACGCGGCCGAAGTGCGCCTCTACGACCGGCTCTTCGCCGCGCCCAACCCCGGCGCCGGCGAGCGCGATTTCCTGCTCGACCTCAACCCGGATTCAAAACAGGTGGTTTCCGCTTACCTCGAAACGGCGCTGCAGCAGGCCAAAGCCGAGGAGCGCTTCCAGTTCGAGCGCCATGGATATTTCGTCGCTGATCGCCATGACTCGCGCCCCGGCGCTCCCGTCTTTAACCGTACGGTGACGCTGAGGGATTCCTGGGGCAAGACCCAGTCGTAGCCGCGAAATCATCGCCGATATTCTCAACGAATAAACCGGAAGTAGGCAATCAACTCCCGCAACTGGGTGGAAGTGTCCTTCATCTGGTTGGCCTTCTGGCTGACTTCCGCCATGGCGGATGAAGTCTGTTCAATGCCGGCTACGATACCTTCCACCTGGCCGGCGATTTCATTGCCGGCAGCCGACTGTTGTCGGGTTCCATCTGCAATATGTCTGGATATCGACACCACCTCCTGCTCATGATCGGCCACCGAATCGAGCCCCGCACGGGCCTGGCTCATGGCTGTATCGGTAACCGCCACGTGCGTTCCCGCTGTCTCCATACTGGTGACGGCAACCTGGGTGATACGTTGAATTTCCTGCACAGTGGTGGTGATCTCGCTGGTTTGTTTGCTGGCCATCTCTGCGAGTTTTCTGACTTCGTCGGCAACTACCGCGAAGCCGCGGCCAGTCTCGCCGGCACGCGCCGCCTCGATCGCGGCGTTCAAGGCCAGCAGATTGGTCTGTTCGGCAATGCCTTTGATCGCCTGGGAAATGCGGCCAATGTCGGAGATGGACTTAAACAGTTCCGCCATGGTCAGACCCGCGCTATTGACGGTAGTCACCACGTTCTTGGATGCCTCCTGACTCTCCACCATGCGCTTCGCAGCCTCGCTCAACAGACCAAGAGAGGCCTCCACTGTCTGGGTCGCCTGCTCTGCGCTGTCGGCAATTTCATGCACCGAGGTTACCAGTTGCTCAACCGCCGCCGCGATGCTGCTGACTGCGCCGGACTGAGTATCGGTCACCTTGCTGGTCTGCTTCATCTCGGCATTCAAGGTATCGGCATGTCCTCCCACCTGTTCCGCAGCCTCGGCAATTTCGGCCAGCATGGCTTTGAGATGGGTCTGCATGGTGGCCAAAGCGTCGTTGAGCTTGCCCAGTTCATCGAGTCGATCGATGGGGATGGGATCGGTCAGGTCGCCTTGGGCGATATGATCGAGACGCTCGATGACGCCACCGATTCCGGTCATCACCTGATTTTGTATCAACATCAACCAGATGCCGGCGGCGATGCCGGATATCCCTAGCAGCGGCAGTCCAAGATCAATCGCCGCGGGGGAAAGCCCCAAGGATGTTCCCATGAGATTGATGGCGACACCCAGGCCCTGAACGACCAGAAGCCCGATGACCAAACCGTTGAGTTTTGCTCTTAGGGTGACGCGACTCCAGGCCGAAGGCTTGGGCAGGGAGGCCTTGCCCTGCTTCAACTGTCGATACAAGGGCTCGACGGCGGCGATCTGTTGTTGGGTCGGCGCCGTGCGCACCGACATGTAACCTATGGTCCGGTTGTCCTTGCGCACTGGCACCACCAGGGCGTCCACCCAGTAATAGTCGCCGTTGTTGCAGCGATTCTTGACGATGCCGCGCCAGGGCCGGCCGTCCTTGATGGTGTCCCACAGCCAGGCAAAAGCTTGGGGTGGCATGTCCGGGTGGCGAACCAGGTTGTGGTTCTTGCCGATCAGTTCCTCTCGACTGAAGCCGCTGATGTCGACAAAAGTATCGTTGCAGTAGGTGATGATGCCCTTGAGGTCGGTGCGGGAAACGATGTAGCGCCCCTGCGGAAACGGGACTTCGACTTGCGTGACGGGCAGGTTGGTTTTCAATTATTCTCTCCATCTAGGCATTTCGGATATTTTAACTCTTCATCCGCCCAGGATGGTGGAATAAACTGCCTTCGATGCAAGCGGCGCCGTGTGGCATATTCAACCGATATGACCGTGCGCTCACAATTTCAGTCCAAGGTCGTTCTCGAAAACAACCGAGGTTCACCGGGTTGCCCTCGCAGCGCATTCCAATCCGTGAATCGGCAGGAGTCGAAGGTCACGAGACAGGGTTCAATCCAGCCACAACAGCAGCGGCTGATGGTCCGAGGCATCCGTCTCGCTATTGATCTCGAAACCGGCAAGGCGCGGCGCGAGATCGATCGAGACGAACGCAAAATCGCAGCAAAACGGCTGCGGCCACTGCGCCCTGTCGTACACGCCAACGCTGGCGGCGTGTGGCTGGCCGGGATGCGCCGCCTGCCATGCATCGTAAAAATTCGGAGCGCCATCGGCAAACGGCGCCAGCATGCGCGCATACTCAGCGGAAAGCGGCTCGCAATTGAAGTCGCCGGTGACGATTCCCGCGCTGGGTTTTCCCAGCCAGTGAAAGGGACCGTGCGAAGCATCCGTTGTGCCGGGCGGTTGCGCATGCGCATGCGCTGCCGCATGCAAGTCGCGCAGGACTTCTACCTGTGCCGCCCGCTGACGCCGCGAATAGTAGGCCAGGTGCGTCGTCGATACGCGGCAAGGGCCAACGTCGCTTTCGATCACGGCTTCTATAGCGCCACGCTGCATATCGGCATGCAACGGATCGGCCGGCCAGGGCAGCAAGACCCTGTACGCCTGCCGCACCGGCAGGCGCGATAGCAGCAGATTGCCGAACTGGCGCCTACTGCCACCCAGTCCTGCCGAGCCTGCCACATCCACCGCAATGCCGACGATCGCCGTGTGCTCCGGGAAAGCGGCGGCGAGCAGCGCAAACTGGTCTTCGCCGCTGCTGCCGGGCAAAGCCTGAAAATTGCGCGCCACTTCCTGAAAGCAGATCACATCGGCATCGGCCATCCCTTTCACCGTGCGCGCGATGCGCCCCGGATCGACGCGGCCATCCACGCCGCGGCACCACTGGATATTCCATGAAATAAGTTTCATCAGGGCGTCTCCATGGATTCGTCATGCTATGGGCGCTGGAACTATGGCTATTGGGAAGTCGGGCAAACGCCGTCACGCCGATGCCTGCCCGAGACCCGCGATCCCTTTATAGCATTCAGGCGGGTCTCAGGGTAGTCTGCGCCACCGCATGCTCCCACAGCTGCATTAATTCCCCGGCGCGCTGGCGCGACATGGTCGGATGGAAAGTACGCTCCGCCTGCCAATGCGCTGCAAGCTCCTCTCGGCTCCGGTAAACTCCGCAGGACAAACCGGCGAGGTAGGCAGCGCCGAGCGCGGTGGTCTCGATCACCTTGGGCCGCAGCACCGGGATGCCCAACAGGTCGGCCTGGAACTGCATCAGCAAGTCATTGACGCAGGCGCCGCCATCGACGCGCAGCTCGGTGACGCCGCCTGAGCCAGTCGGCCCGCCCAATCCCGCCAACGCATCGCGACTCATGGCCTGTAGCAGCGCGGCGCTTTGGAAAGCGATGCTTTCCAGCGCCGCGCGGGCGATATGCGCCGCCGTCGTGCCGCGGCTGAGGCCGAGGATGGCGCCGCGCGCGTCGGCCTTCCAGTAGGGGGCGCCGAGGCCGGTGAAAGCCGGCACGAACATCACTCCGCCGCTGTCCGGCACGCTCAGAGCCAGCTTCTGCACGTCGTCACTGGAGTTGACGATCTGCAGGCCATCGCGCAGCCATTGCACTACTGCGCCGCCGATGAAGACGCTGCCTTCCAGTGCAAACTCGGGGGTGGCGGAAGTTTGCGCGGCACTGGTGGTGATGAGTCCGTTGGCGCTGGTCTGGAAATTCCGGCCGGTATGCATCAGCATGAAGCAGCCGGTGCCGTAAGTGTTCTTGGCCTGCCCGGCGCGGAAACACGCTTGCCCGAAGAGTGCGCTTTGCTGGTCGCCGGCGATGCCGCCGATGGCCACCGGCGCGCCCAGCAGGTCAGCCCGAACATGCCCATAAACGTGGCTGGAAGGATGCACATCGGGCAGCATCTCGCGCGGAATTTCCAGCATCTCCAGCAACTCGTCGTCCCACTGGTTGCGCTGCACATTGAACAGCATGGTGCGCGACGCGTTGCTGACGTCGGTGGCATGCACCGCGCCGCCGGTCAGGCGCCAGGCCAGCCAGGTGTCCACCGTGCCGAAGGCCAGCTCGCCGCGGCGCGCGGCAACGCGCGCGCCGGGAACATTGTCGAGGATCCATTTCAGCTTGGTGCCGGAAAAATAGGCATCGACGATCAGGCCGGTTTTCTCGCGAATGGTGGCTTCGAGGCCGCGCTCGCGCAAGGCCGCACAGGCAGGCTCGGCACGCCGGTCCTGCCAGACGATGGCGTTATACAGCGGCTCGCCGCTGGCGCGGCGCCAAACCAGCGTGGTCTCGCGCTGGTTGGTAATGCCTATCGAGGCGAGATCGGCGGCGCCGATGCGCGCCTGGGCCAGCACCTCTTGCGCGGTGGCGAGCTGGCTGGTCCATATCTCTTGCGGATCATGTTCCACCCAACCCGGCCGGGGGTAGATCTGGCGGAACTCGCGCTGCGCCTTCGCAACGATTTGTCCCTGCGCATCGAACACGATGCTGCGCGAACTGGACGTGCCCTGATCCAGGGCCAGCAGGTATGGGAGGGGCTTCATGGGGGTTTTCTCCGAGCAGCTGGATGGCGTAACGATGAAGGAATCGCCGGCCCAGTCCTTTAGTTTGCCACCAAGCAGGTCACACCCGCTTCGGAGAGCAACCCTGGAAATGGACTGGGCGGAGGCAAGTCGGTGTACAGCATGTCCACCTGGTCCAGGTGTGCCAATTCCACCATCGCGGGCCGGTTAAACTTGCTGTGGTCCGCAGCCAGCCATACTTCGCGCGAATGCTCGATGATGGTCTGCGCCACCTTCACCTCCCGATAGTCGAAATCGCGCAGGCTGCCGTCGATTTCGATGCCCGATATCCCGATCAGTCCGATATCGGCCTTGAACTGGCGGATGAAATCGACGGTGGCTTCGC
>CAYHXK010000121.1:3384-7406 GCA_964360125.1 uncultured Sterolibacterium sp. | reverse complement strand
GCTACGGCTACGGCATCCGCTACGAATACGGCATGTTCCACCAGGGCATCGAGGACGGCCAGCAGGTCGAGCACCCCGACAACTGGCTGCGCTACGGCAACCCCTGGGAGTTCCCGCGCCCCGAGGTGCTGTACCAGGTGAAGTTCCACGGCCGCGTGGTGGACTTTGCCGACGAGCACGGCAAGAAGCATTTCCAGTGGGTGGATACCGACGACGTGATGGCGATGGCCTACGACTACCCGATTCCCGGCTACGACACCGGCACGGTCAACAACATGCGGCTGTGGGCCGCCAAGTCGAGCCGCGATTTCAACCTGAAGTTCTTCAACGAAGGCGACTACATCGGAGCGGTGGAGGATAAGAACGAATCGGAGAACCTCTCCAAGGTGCTCTATCCGGACGACACCACCGAGATGGGACGCGAGCTGCGCCTCAAGCAGCAGTATTTCTTCGTCTCCGCTTCGCTGCAGGACATGCTTTACCGCTACACCAAGTCCGACGTGCCGCGCGACGAGCTGCCGGACAAGGTGGCGATCCAGCTCAACGACACCCATCCTTCCATCGCCGTCGCGGAATTGATGCGCATCCTGGTGGACCAGCACCACATGGATTGGGCGCGCGCCTGGGACATCACGCGGCGCACCTTCGCCTACACCAACCACACCCTGATGCCGGAGGCGCTGGAAACCTGGCCGGTGCCGCTGTTCGAGCGCGTATTGCCGCGTCATCTGCAGATCATCCAGGAGATCAATCATCGCTTCCTCAAGGAGGTGATGCACCTCTATCCGGACGAGCCGGTCCTGTGGCAGCGCATGTCGCTGATCGACGAGTACGGCGACAAGCGCATCCGCATGGCGCATCTGGCCATCGTCGGCAGCCACAAGGTCAACGGCGTGGCCGAAATCCACACCCGCCTGATGAAGGAAACCATTTTCGCCGACTTCCACCGGCTGTGGCCGGACAAGATCATCAACATGACCAACGGCGTCACGCCGAGGCGCTGGCTGAACCAGGCCAACCCGGGACTTTCCGCGCTGATCTCCGCCCGCATCGGCAAGGATTGGCTGAAGGATCTCGACCAGTTGCGGCGGCTGGCCCCGCTCGCCGACGATGCGGGGTTCCGCAACGAGTTCGTGCGAGTGAAACTTCAGAACAAGCTCCGCCTGGCGGACATGATCGCGCAGCGGCTCGACATCCGGGTCGATCCGGATTCCATGTTCGACGTGCAGATCAAGCGCATCCACGAGTACAAACGGCAATTGCTCAACGTGCTGCACGTCATCACCCTGTACAACCGCATCCGCGCCGGCGATACTCCCCCGCCGCGCAGCGTGATCTTCGGCGGCAAGGCCGCGCCCGGCTACCGCGTGGCAAAACTCGTGATCCGGCTGATCAACGATGTGGCGGACATCGTCAACAACGATCCGCTGGTGCGCGGCCTCCTCAAGGTGGTCTTCATTCCCAACTACGACGTGTCCACGGCGGAAATCATCGTTCCCGCCGCCGACCTGTCGGAGCAGATCTCGACCGCCGGCACGGAAGCCTCGGGCACCGGCAACATGAAGCTGTCGCTGAACGGCGCGCTGACCATCGGCACCCTCGACGGCGCGAATGTCGAAATCCGCAACGAAGTGGGCGCGGAAAACATTTTCATTTTCGGCATGACTGCCGACGAGGTGGCGCAACTACGCACCGGCGGCTACAACGCCTGGGATTACTACAATGGCAATGGCGACCTCCGGCAAGCGCTGGACATGCTGCGCGACGGCTATTTTTCTCCCGCGGACCGCGACCGCCACAAGCCGGTGTTCGACCAACTCACCATCCACGGCGACCATTACCTGCTGCTGGCGGACTATGCTTCCTACATTGCCTGCCAGGAACAAGTCGGGAACTTGTACCGCGATCCTTCTGCCTGGATGCAAAAGGCGATTCTCAACGTTGCGGGCATGGGCCGCTTCTCCTCGGACCGCACCATCCGCGAATACGCTGAAAGCATCTGGAACGTATCGCCATCGCCGCGCAGGATAAATCCATGATGCCGTACCTGGGTAGTCCGGAGGACCTCAACAACCGGCTTGGCGTACCGCATCAACTGGCATTCAGGGGGACGAGCGACGGCATGGTGGTCGCGGAAATCGGCAATCCTCATGCTACCGCCAGCATCAGCCTGCAAGGCGGGCATGTCATGCGCTGGCAGCCGAAGTCCGCCAAGCTGCCAGTGGTATGGCTGTCCGACCTGGCCAGGCTGGCGCCGGGCAAGTCGCTGCGCGGCGGGGTGCCGGTATGCTGGCCCTGGTTCGGCCCGCATGCGAAGAATGCCGGTTTCCCCGGCCACGGTTACGCGCGCACCGTGCCTTGGGCCGTAACGCGGACCTGCGGCATGGCCGACGGCGCGACCCTGATCTCCCTGGAGCTGATCAACAGCGACCAGACCCGCGCCATGTGGAACCATCCCAGCAAGTTGACGCTGGATGTGACGGTGGGTCAAACGCTCAAGCTGACGCTCGCCACCAGCAACCTTGGTGAAGATGCATTTGTGATCAGCGAGGCTTTGCATGCCTATTTCCACCTCGGCGACATCGCCAGGACGCGGGTGCTGGGTCTGGAGGGCTGCGAGTTTCTGGACAAGGCCGGGACCGGTAGTGGCTCGCGGCGGCGGCAGGAGGGGCCGGTGACGTTTTCCGCCGAGACCGACCGGGTTTACGTGAACACCACGGCGGACTGCGTGATCGAAGATCTGCAACTGGCGCGGCGCATTCGCATCGCCAAGTCGGGCAGCCGCTCCACGGTGGTGTGGACGCCCTGGCAGGAAAAAGCCGACAAGATGGGCGACTTCGGCGCCGACGGCTGGCGCAGCATGGTGTGCGTGGAAAGCGCCAACGCCCTGGAAAATGCAGTGACCGTGCCAGGCCACGGCAGCCACAGCATGTCGGTGGAGTATTCGCTGGACGCGCTATAATGTCGGCTGTGTATGGCAGTTTACAAAATGAAAGTGCATATTGGAGTCTTTCCTCGTCTCAACGGGCATCGTTGCCCTCGCCGAAATCGGCGATAAAACCCAGCTCCTCGCATTCATCCTGGCGGCCAAGTTCCGCAAGCCCCTGCCCATCATTCTGGGTATTCTGGTGGCCACCCTGATTAATCACGGACTCGCAGGCGCCCTGGGTAACTGGATCACCTCTTTCATCGGACCCGCGACTCTGCGCTGGATACTCGGCATTTCCTTCATCGCCATGGCAGTCTGGACCATGATCCCCGACGAGTTCGCCGAGAGCGATGCCAAGCTGGCGCGCCTGGGCGTGTTCGGCACCACCCTCGTCGCCTTTTTTTTGGCGGAAATGGGCGATAAAACCCAAATCGCCACCGTGGCCCTGGCCGCCCAGTATCATTCCTTTTACTGGGTGGTTGTCGGCACCACGCTGGGGATGATGCTGGCGAACATCCCCGCCGTCTTGCTGGGCGACCGCCTGGCACAGCGGATGCCGGTGCGGCTGGTGCATGGCATTGCTGCCGCCATCTTCATGCTTCTAGGGGTCGCCACCCTCCTGGGAGTTGGCGAGCGGTACGGTTTTTAGACGCTTCAGACCGGATCACATATGCATAACCACGACCTTGCCGAATGGTCCCACGACCATGTCTTCGACGTTGGCAGTCATGCTGCCGAGCGGGGGACGCGCCTGGTCATGTGGATCACCGCGGCGATGATGCTGATCGAAATTGTCGCAGGCTGGCGGTTTAACTCGATGGCGCTGCTGGCCGACGGCTGGCATATGAGCTCCCACGCGGTGGCCATAGGATTGAGCGCCTGTGCCCTGAGCGTGGTGACGTACGATGCGGACCTGACCCCGGTGCGCATCCGCCAACAGCTTTCCCAACATCATGAAATCGCTCACGCCACCATCGAGATCCACCAGCGCCGCCGCGGGGAGTGATGCAGGGCAATCAGACCGTGCGTTCCCGACCAATGATTTTTTCAATACCACATATGCAGAAGAGGAGAAACTAATGTTTGAATGGCT
>CAYHXK010000121.1:0-3284 GCA_964360125.1 uncultured Sterolibacterium sp. | reverse complement strand
CTAATGTTTGAATGGCTGGCCAGCCCGGAGGCATGGATAGCGCTAGGTACACTTACCGCCCTGGAGATTGTATTGGGCATCGATAACATTATTTTCATCTCGATTCTGGTAGGCCGGCTACCCCAGAATCAGCGCGCTTACGCGAGAAGAATGGGCCTTGGCCTGGCCATGATCGCGCGGCTGGGATTGTTGTTCTCCATCTCCTGGGTGATGGGATTGACCGAACCGTGGTTAACGGTATTCAACCAGGGGATCTCGGGACGCGATCTGGTGCTGATCGGGGGCGGCCTGTTCCTGCTCGCCAAAGCGACGCATGAAATCCATAACAGCCTGGAAGGAATCGAAGAACAAGGCAAGGTCATGGTTGCCGCCAGCCTGGGGATGGTGCTGACACAGATTGCGATTCTGGATATTGTTTTTTCGCTGGATTCGGTAATAACCGCTGTCGGGCTGGTCGAACATGTTTCGATCATGGCCATCGCCATCATTCTCGCGGTCGTGGTGATGTTGATGGCGGCAAAATCCATCGGGGATTTTGTCGATGCGCATCCGACGATCAAAATACTTGCACTGTCTTTCTTGCTCCTGGTGGGCGTCACGCTGATGGTCGAAGGATTCGAGGTGCATGTGCCGAAAGGCTATATTTATTTCGCCATGGCATTCTCCGTTGCCGTGGAGATGCTCAATATTCGCATGCGCAAATTGCGCGCGGAGCCTGTCAAGCTGCACAAGCAGATGCGCGATACCAGCGGCGGCTGATCCAGGCGGCCCGCCGCGTTGAATTTTGTCGCTGACCGCTGCAGCGGAAAGTCGCCGCTCACGGGCTACCTCGCCATATTTTTCAGGGTGCCTGAAGAGCGGCGATCAGCGGGCAGGTGATGGTTCCCTTGCTCACGCAACAGTCGTTGATCAAGCGCGTCAAGACCGCCTCGATACGATGCAGGTCGTTGAGTTTCTCGCGGACGTCTTTCAGCTTATGCTCGGCGAGCGTCCGGGCCTCGTCGCAGTGTGCGCCGTCCTCCAGGTTCAGCAGGCCGGCCACCTCGCCAAGGCTGAAACCCAGCCGTTGCGCTGATTTCACGAATTTAACCCGTGCCGCGTCCGCGGCGCCATAACGCCGGATGCTGCCGTAGGGCCGGTCCGGCTCCGGCAGCAGCCCTTTGCGCTGATAAAAACGGATGGTCTCGACATTGACTCCGGCCGAGCCGGCGAGCCCCCCGATGGTCAGGTTCTCAAGTTTGCCCTGCATACGCGTTGACTCCGTACTTATGTACGGAAGTAAGCTTACGCCGTCACTGGAACCTTTGAAAGGACATTTTCGTGCCTGAACAGAAAAACGGACTTGCTGCCCTGTACGCCGGTGGGCTGGCCGCCCTCCTGGCTTCTAGCTGTTGCCTGGGCCCATTGGTGCTGCTCATGCTCGGCTTCAGCGGCGCCTGGATCGGCAACCTGGCGGCGCTTGAAGCCTACCGCCCCTGGTTTATCGGCGCGGCCTTGGCGGCTCTGTGGTTTGCCTACCGGCGCATCTGGCGTTCAACCTCCGACTGCCGGCAGGGCGAGGTCTGCGCGGTTCCGCAAGTCAGGACGACATACCAGACACTCTTTTGGATTGTCGTCGCACTGGTGCTGATGGCACTGGTATTCCCGTATCTCGCTGCCTATTTTTATTGAAAGGAAAACACCATGAAAAAACTACTCCCCATCACCGCCGCCGCCCTGCTCTCCCTGCTGGCGATCCCCGCCTCGGCTGCCAGCCAGACCGTAACGCTGGCCGTACCCGGCATGAACTGTCCGGTGTGTCCGATCACCGTCAAGAAGGCGCTCACCAAGGTCGGCGGCGTCACCAAGGTCAACGTTAACTTCGACCACAAGCAAGCCGTGGTCAGCTACGACGACGCCAGGACCAACGTCGGAGCGCTGACCCAAGCGACCGAGGATGCCGGTTACCCTTCCAGCGTTTTGGAAACCCGCAAGTGAGCGCGATACAGCTGCAGTCGACGCTGACCTGCCCGCTGTGCGGACACGTGAAAACGGAGACCATGCCGACCGATGCCTGCCAGTACCTCTACGAATGCGAGTCCTGTCATCGGTTGCTGCGCCCCAAGGCGGGGGATTGCTGCGTTTTCTGCTCTTATGGCGACGTGCCCTGCCCGCCGATTCAGGAATCCGGCAAGGGCGCTGCCTGCTGCGCGGGTTCATGAATTGATCTCCCACGTTTCGCCATGGATTTGACTTTCCCGATACGCGCCGTAAGGAAACGGGGCGTGGTGCGACTATATGCGGCAGGCGGCTGCATGGGCGCATGAAGCAAACATGGCCATTCCGGGAGTGCAAATTGACGATGAGCCGCTGGTGGATGGTCTTGATTTTGTCATTCAATGTCGTTGGCTCCGTTGGCTGGGCGGCCTGCTCCGCGCGGAGCGGCGCGATGACCACGGCGCTGGTCGAGTTGTATACCTCGGAAGGCTGTTCGAGTTGCCCGCCGGCGGATCGGCAATTGAGTCAGTTTCCGGACGGCCGCTTTCCCCTGGACAAAGCGGTTCCCCTCGCGCTGCATGTGCCTTATTGGGACTACATCGGCTGGAAAGATCCTTACGCCAAGTCCGTATTCGCTGAACGCCAGAACTGGCTGGTGCAAACAAATCGGCATCGAACCGTCTACACACCCCACTTCTTTGTTTCCGGCAAAGCAGTCGGCAACTGGCGCAATGAATTGCCCGACGTGATCCGGCGCATCAATGCGCAACCTGCGCACGCCGATATCCAGTTGAGGGTCGACAAGCTGCAACCCGGATTGCTGAGCATCGGCGCCGACACATCAAGCGCCATGAAATCCGAGTCGTTGGCGCTCTACCTCGCCGTCACCGAGAACCGCCTGGTATCGAAGGTGAGCCGGGGAGAGAATAGCGGCACGACGCTGCATCACGACCATGTCGTGCGGGAGTGGATCGGCCCGCTGGCCCTGGTTGCAGGCAAGGCCAGCGTGCAGCGCGACCTCAAGCTTCAAGCGGACTGGGTAGGCAATGAAATCGGTGTCGTTGGCCTGGTGCAAAACACCTTGAGCGGCGAAGTCATCCAGGCAGTCGCGGTGAATCGCTGTTTCAAGAGTTGACCTTCTACTGCCGCAAAGTTGCCTGTTCAAGCGGGTGGCGACGGACCCCTGGGCTATAATCCGTCTCCATGAACAGTGGGATCTGGAGCGCCGTCGGCGCTTATTCACTTTGGGGTTTGATCCTGAGGTTTCCCCACGAATCATGAAGGTGCGGGAACCGGATTGACTGCGG
>CAYHXK010000120.1:0-7434 GCA_964360125.1 uncultured Sterolibacterium sp. | reverse complement strand
CCAGCGCAGCCGGATCCAGGCCATCCATGGTGGTTGTCCTTGTCATTCGTCCAAGCGCCGGCCGACCCGAATCCATGGCCTGCCCCGGCCCTGAAGGCGTCGCGGCAGATGC
Source organism: uncultured Sterolibacterium sp. (assembly GCA_964360125.1). Classification (GTDB taxonomy): domain Bacteria; phylum Pseudomonadota; class Gammaproteobacteria; order Burkholderiales; family Rhodocyclaceae; genus JACRAR01. The sequence continues at coordinate 7,322 of CAYHXK010000120.1, read as the reverse complement.
TGCCGTTGCCGCGTAACAGCGTCGAGCCGCGCCCGACATTCATCTTCGCCGATCGGATCAGCGGCACCAGCGATGTCCAGACAGTGGCGCAAGGCAATGTCGAACTGCGCAGGATTGGCAGCACGCTGACCACCGATCAACTGACTTACTGGCAGAACGATGACCTGGTCGAGGCGGTGGGTAAGGTACGCCTCGCCCAGAATGATGACCTGATCATTGGCCCAAGATTGCACCTGAAGCTTGAAGACAACGTCGGCTTTTTCGAGGAGCCGCAATATTCGATCACGCGGGCCGCAGCCGGCAAAACCAGCAGGATCCCCGGCCAGCTTACCACTGGCAGCGGGCAGGCAAGGCGGATCGACTTCGAAGGCGAAGACCAATATCGCCTCACCGATGCAACCTACAGTACCTGCCGTCCCGGCAATCCAGACTGGTACGCGCGGTCCTCAAGCCTGAGCCTCGATTATTCCCGCGATGTAGGCGTGGCGCGGGACGCCACGCTGGTATTTCAGGGGGTGCCGATTCTGTATGCGCCTTGGTTCAGTTTTTCGCTGAACAACCAACGCAAGAGCGGCCTGCTTTCGCCCACCATCGGCACCACCAGCAAGAGTGGCGTCGAAATGACACTCCCCTTCTACTGGAATATCGCCACGGACATGGATGCGACCATCTCCCCTCGCGAGTTATCCAAACGCGGCGTGCAGTGGGGCGGCGAATTCCGTTACCTGGACCAGAACTACAATGGCCTGGTGCGCGGAGAATACCTGCCCGATGACCGCATAGCCCAGCGCAGCCGCAGTAATCTTTCTCTTACCCATGCGCAGAACCTGGGCTTCGGCTTCGCCGGCAGCCTGAATTTGAACAGCGTTTCAGACGACAGCTATTTCACCGATCTGTCGTCGCGCCTGACCAACATCGCCCAGAATAACCTGCTCCGCCAGGGCGTACTGTCCTATGGCAGCAGCTGGTGGAACGCCAGCGCGATGGCGCAACGCTTCCAAACCCTGCAGGATCCGGCCTTGCCCCCGGTCAGCGTGCCCTACCATCGCCTGCCGCAACTGACCCTGAACGCCTATCGGGCGGATTTCCCGCTCGGCAGCGCCTTTACCTTTAATGGCGAATTTGTAAACTTCAGCCATCCGACCCAGGTGCTGGCAAAGCGTACAACCTTGTATCCGCAACTGTCGCTGCCATTGCAGACGGCAGCGTTCTTCATCACCCCCAAGATCGGCCTGCATTCGTCGCACTACAGCCTTGAGCGCCAGGCCGACGGCACGCCCGCCCGGCAAACGCGCAGCGTGCCGACATTCAGCGTCGATAGCGGAGTCTTTTTCGAGCGCAATACTAATTGGTTCGGCCAGAGCCTGACGCAAACGCTGGAACCGCGGCTGTACTACCTCTATGCGCCAACGCGCGACCAGAGCCTGATCCCGGTGTTCGATACGGGCCTGGCCGATTTCAACTTCGCCCAGATTTTTTCTGATAACCGCTATGTGGGCAGCGACCGTATCGGCGACGCCAATCAGGTTACGGCTGCGCTGACTTCGCGCCTGATCGATCCGGCTACGGGGAGCGAATTGCTGCGCGGTGTCATCGGCCAGCGCTACTATTTCAAACTCCAGGAAGTCACGCTGCCCGGAGAAACCGCCCGCACCACCAGGACAGCCGACTTTCTCGCGGCGCTTTCCGGTAAAGTGTCGCCCAGGATATCGCTGGACAGCGGCTGGCAGTACAATCCGCGCGACAAGCGCACCGAGCGCCTAACCTTGACCGCGCGTTATCAGCCGGAGATCGCCAGGGTGATCAATGCCGGCTATCGCTATAGCCGGGACCTGCTTGGCCAACTCGACGTCTCGGTGCAGTGGCCGCTGTGGGGAGGCTGGTCCGGCATCGGCCGTTACAATTATTCGCTCAAGGAAAATCGCATCATCGAGACTATCGGCGGTCTGGAATACAACGCGGGCTGTTGGGCCTCGCGTATAGTCGTGCAGCGCATCGCCACCGCGGCCGGACAATCCAGCAGCGCCATTTTCTTGCAACTGGAACTGAACGGATTTTCCAACATTGGCTCAAATCCGATGGATATGCTCAAGCGTAACATTCCCGGCTATGGCCGGATTAACCAGCCCATCGCCGATCCGGCATTCGCCGCTGATTGAGCGCGCGTTTCAATTTCTTTACCTGAGCTACAGAAACCCTATGAAATCCTTGCGCATCCTCCAGTTTTTCGCAATTCTCCTATGCTCAGCGGGTGCAACAGCCCAGGCGGGTCTTTCAGGCGCCGCGCCCAAGCTTGTCGAAGCGGATCGTATTGTCGCCGTGGTGAATGAAGAAGCGATCACGCTGCATGAATTGCGTTCGCGTTTGTTGGTCGTGGAACGGCAGTTGCGGGCCCAGGGAACGTCCTTGCCGCCACGCGAAGTGCTGGAAAAACAATTGCTGGAACGCATGATTATCGACCGCGCTCAGATCCAGTTTGCCAGGGAGAGCGGGACCCAAGTCGAGGATGCCCAGGTGGACGCCGCGCTGCGCCGCATCGCCGATACCAATCGACTGAGTCTTGCCGATTTTCGCGCACTATTGGAGAAGGATGGCATCGCCTGGCCCAAGTTTCGCGAGGAGATTCGCGAGGAAATGACCATCACGCGCTTGCGCGAGCGCGAAGTGGATAACCGCATAGCCCTTTCCGAAGGCGAGATCGACAACTTTATTGCCAGCCCGGAGAGCAGTGCTGCCGCCAATGAGGAGATCAATCTTGCGCATATTCTGTTGCGCGTGCCTGAGCAGGCCAGCCCCGACCAGTTGCAGCGCGTTCATGCGCGTGCCGAGCAGGCGTTGGCGCAACTAAAACGAGGGGACGATTTTGCCAAGGCGGCAGCGAGTTTTTCGGATGCTCCGGATGCCCTCAGCGGCGGTTTGCTCGGATTTCGCTCGCTGGACCGATTGCCCACGCTGTATGCCGACGCCACGCCTAATCTTAAGCCGGGCGAGGTCAGCGGGATTTTGCGTAGTCCTGCCGGTTTTCACATCATCAAGCTGATCGAGCGGCGCGGCGGAAGCAAGCTGGTACAGTCGCTGCAGCAGTCGCATGCACGCCACATCCTGATCAAGGTCAATGAACTGGTGCCGGAAGCAGAGGCCAGGCACAAGCTGACGATCCTGAAGGAACGGCTGGATAACGGCGCCGATTTTGCCGAACTGGCCCGGCTCAATTCCAACGACCTCTCCGCTTCCAAGGGCGGCGATCTGGGCTGGCTTTACCAGGGCGATACCGTTCCGGAGTTCGAAAAGGCGATGGACGGCTTGAAACTGAACGAAATCAGCCAACCGCTCCGGACGCAGTTCGGCTGGCATCTGATCCAGGTTCTGGAACGGCGCGTCGAGGATGCTTCGCTGGAGCGCAAGCGCCTCATCGCCCGCCAGGCCCTGCGCGAGCGCAAGGCCGACGAAGCCTATCAGGACTGGCTGCGCCAGTTGCGCGACCGCGCTTACGTCGAGTATCGGTTGGAAGAACGCTAATGACCATGGGGCGCTTGCCGGTGATTGCCGTCACCAGCGGCGAGCCGGCCGGCATCGGCCCCGATCTTTGCCTGATGCTCGCGGCGCGCGATTTTCCGGCGCGCATCGTCGTCGTCGGTGACCGCGAACTGCTTACCCAGCGCGCCCATCGACTCGGATTCGAGCCGGGCAAGCTCGACATACTGCATGTGCCGTTGCGCGCCCCGTGCGCGCCCGGCCGCCTCGATCCCGCCAACGCCGCCTATGTGCTCGACATTCTTGATCGTGCCATCGCCGGTTGTCTTTCCCGGGAGTTCGTCGCGATGGTCACCGCCCCTGTGCATAAAGGCGTCATCAACGATGCCGGCATCCCCTTCTCGGGCCATACGGAATATCTGGCGGAGAAAACCGCAACGCCACGCGTGGTGATGCTGCTGGTAGGCGCCGCAGCCGGTCTGCGGGTCGCACTGGCGACCACGCATCTGGCTTTGAGGGATGTGCCGGCGGCAATCACCCGCGAGGGGTTGGAGGCGACGATTCGCATCCTGCATGCCGACCTGATATCCAGATTCGGCATCGCCCGGCCGCGCATTCTGGTTGCCGGCCTCAACCCGCATGCCGGCGAGGGCGGCCACATGGGACGCGAGGAAATCGACATTATCGCGCCGGTGCTGAACAAGTTGCGCATGCCCGAACACGGCGGCATGGAATTGGTCGGGCCGTTGCCGGCGGATACGCTATTTACCAAGAATGTGCTGGCCGGGTCCGCTGCGCAACTGGCGATGTATCACGATCAGGGTCTGGCGGTATTGAAGTATGCGGCGTTCGAGGATGGCATCAATGTGACCCTGGGCTTGCCGATCGTGCGAACTTCGGTTGACCATGGCACCGCGCTGGATCTGGCGGCCACGGGCCGCGCCGATCCGCGCAGCCTGTTTGCGGCGATCGACGCCGCGCTGGCGATGGCGGGATGACAGAGGGAAGTCTTCATGGGGCGAAGCATGTCCCGCGCAAGCGGTTCGGACAGAACTTTCTGGTATCGCCCGGCGTCGTCGCCAAGATCCTCGCCGCCATCGCGCCGCAGCCCGACGACACGCTGGTTGAGATCGGGCCGGGACTGGGCGCGCTGACGGCGCCGTTGCTCGACAGGCTCAAACATCTGCAGGTGGTGGAAATCGACCGCGATCTGATTGCACGGCTGAAGCGGGATTACCCGGGGGATAAACTGACGATCCACCAAGGCGACGCGCTGCAGTTCGATTTTGCCGCGCTCGGCGAGCGACTGCGCATTGTCGGCAACCTGCCTTACAATATTTCCACGCCGCTGCTGTTCCATCTCGCCCGCTTTGCCGGCCACGTGCATGACATGCATTTCATGCTGCAAAAGGAAGTGGTGGATCGCATGGTGTCTGCGCCGGGCGGCCCGGAATACGGCCGCCTGTCGGTGATGCTGCAGTATCGCTATGCCATGGAACGGCTGTTCCTGGTGCCGCCGGGCGCGTTCGAGCCGGCCCCGAAAGTGGCGTCGGCCATCGTGCGCATGCTTCCCTTGCCGGCCAATGCATTGGCGGCACGCGACGAATCCTTGTTTGCGCGGGTGGTGACCGCGGCTTTCGGCCAGCGCCGCAAGATGCTGCGGAATACCCTGCGGGAATTGATCGGCGAGGCGGACTTGGCCGCGCTGAACATCAAGCCGACCGCGCGCGCCGAAGAACTCGGCGTCGCCGATTACATACGGATTGCCGACGCACTGGCGGCTTGAGCCGAATTGATGCTTGATGCTTGCGGCAAATCAGTTGAATCCCGCTGATGCGCCGTAGCGAACCGGCTTCTGCCGCCAGTCCCAGTGACGCTCCCACGCCGCCCTGACCAGGTTGGGATATTCGGCCTGGCCCAGGCTGCCGTTATAGCGTCCGAGGGCGCGGAACAGATTGCCCTGTTCCATGTCGAGGTAGTGGCGCAGGATGGTGCAGCCGTAGCGCAAGTTAATGCGCAGGTGGAACAGATTGTTATCCTTTTGCCCGATCAGCTTGACCCAGAATGGCATCACCTGCATGTAGCCGCGCGCTCCGGCGCGTGACACGGCGTATTTTTTGAAGCCGCTTTCCACCTGGATCAGGCCGAGCACCAGTTGCGGATCCAGGCCGGCGCGCTTGGCTTCGTAATATACCGTCCTGAGGAATTCCTGGCGCGCGGTGCGATCAGGCATGCGCTGCTCCAGTCGGCGCGACATTTCCTCGGTCCAACGGATCCTTTCCTCGGGGCTGGGAAATTCCGGTTCGGGCGCGGCACGGTCGGAAACGCTCGCCTGCAATGCCGCCTGGACGCTGGCGGCGAGCGGTTCGTATTGCTGCGTGCCGGCCTGCGCCAGGCCGGCGCAGAGGCACAGTGCCAGCGGCGAAATCAGGCGCACAGGCGCTCCCGGATGAATGCCGCCAACGCGTCCGTCGCCACCATGGTCGCCTCGGTGTCGCGGCGTCCCTGGTATTCGATTTTGCCTTCCTTCAAGCCGCGTTCGCCGACGACGAAGCGATGCGGCACGCCGACCAGCTCCCAGTCGGCGAACATCACGCCGGGGCGTTCGTCGCGGTCGTCGAGGATGACGTCGACGCCGGCCGCCATGAGTTCAGAATATAGCTTTTCCGCCGCGGCGCGCACGGCTGCGGACTTGCCGTAACCCATCGGCACGATGGTCGCGGCAAAAGGCGCAATAGCCTCAGGAAACACGATGCCGTGGGCGTCGTGCCCCTGCTCGATGGCGGCGCCGACAATGCGGCTTACGCCGATGCCGTAGCAGCCCATTTCCATGGTCTGGGGCTGGCCCTGCTCGTTGAGGAAGGTGCATTTCAATGCTTCGGCATACTTGGTGCGCAACTGGAAGATATGGCCTACTTCGATGCCGCGACAGAGTTCCAGGCTGCCCTTGCCGTCGGGCGACGGGTCGCCGGCGACGACATTACGCAGGTCGGCGACGTTGCTGCCGGTGACCTCCGGCAAATCGCGGCCGAAGTTGACTCCGCTGACGTGGAAGCCCGCCTCGTTTGGTCCGCAGACGAAATCGCTCATGGCTGCCACCGTCTTGTCGGCGAATACGGCGAAGCCGCTTTTTCCCACCGGACCGATATAGCCGGGTCTGCAACCGAGAGTAGCAAGGATCTCTTCGTCGCTGGCGAAACGGAACTGACCGATCACTTTTTGCGCCTTGATCTCGTTGAGGTCGTGGTCGCCACGCAGCAGGATCATGGCAAAGCCGCCGAACGGGGCGGAGCCGGCCAAATCCGTGCGGATCACCGCGACCGCCTTGACCATGCGCGTCAGGTCGATGCCGAGGAAGACCGCCACGTCCTCGCACTTCGTCTTGCCCGGCGTGGCAACCTTCTGCATCGTCTGCGTCGCTGCCGCGCGCGGCGCGGCGGGCGCCAAGGCCTCGGCCAGCTCGACGTTGGCGGCGTAGCCGGAATCGGGACAGAAGGCAATGGCGTCCTCGCCGGAATCCGCGAGAACATGAAACTCGTGCGAACCGGTGCCGCCGATCGAACCGGTATCCGCCGCCACGGCGCGGAACTTGAGTCCGAGCCGGGTGAAGATGCGGGTGTAGGTGTCGTACATGTTGCGGTATTCGCGTTGCAGATCCTCAAATCCGGCATGGAAGGAGTAACCATCCTTCATCAGGAACTCGCGCCCCCGCATGACGCCGAAGCGGGGCCGGATCTCGTCGCGGAACTTGGTCTGGATCTGGTAATAGTTCACCGGCAGCTGCTTGTAGCTGCGCAGTTCGCGCCGGGCGATTTCCGTGACGACTTCCTCCGCCGTCGGGGCGAAGC
>CAYHXK010000119.1:0-7482 GCA_964360125.1 uncultured Sterolibacterium sp. | reverse complement strand
TGCGGGTTTGGTAGGAGTGCTCAAGGTGGCCAAGCAGGTAGACAACGTAATCCTTATCTTGAGCCAGGCGCTTCAGGCCGGTGACGAAACTGGGCCAGGGACCGCTCTCAAGTTGGTCAAGATTCGGGGTGGCGTGGGGTTTCTTGGCCATAGTAGTGCTCTCCTCGTGTTGGGTGAAAATCGATTGCGACAATCTTAAAAGTCTGTGCGGTGCACAAACCATACCCATGGCAGGTAGTCGTCACTCTTCCGAAGGAGTAGTCTAACCTACCCCAAAGGAGTATGCAAAGCCACGCCAACGCGGTGATGGCTGTTTGTACGGCTCAAATGCGATAGTCTTGGCCCGTTAAGGAGAAGCAATGGATCACATCATCAGTCTCGACAAGTTCGTGGTTCCGGTCGGCAGACAGGAAGTCGAATTGCAGCAGATCGTATACGAAGCCGGTGGCATGCCGCAATTACGCCTGCGCATACGCGAGCGTAGCCGTTTTACGGTTTTCGACATCGATTTGCAGACCGCCGAGCATTGGGGTCGGACCATGGTCGATTGGGCTCAAGTGCAAACCCGAACCCAGGCCGATCAGGAGCGAAATTGAACATGCAGGTGGTAAACTCAACCCCGGATTCAGTTACCGAGGCGTTTACCGACATTATCTTTTCATTGCGTGGCAGTTCGGTCATGCCTGGCTACGCCGCGCCGCTGTGGCAGGCGTTGCGAGCGAGTTTGCCGTGGCTCGCCGAAGAGCCAGGCGCTGCCATCCATCCTCTTGCGCGGGTGAGTCCTGGCCAGAGTTCGCTGTATCTCGGTCGTCACTCGCGGCTGATACTACGACTGCCGCAACATCGGGTGGAGGAGGCCTTTGAGTTATGTGGGCGCATTCTGGAAATCGGCGCAAGCGTTAAAATAGAAGTCGGCGATGCCAGCTTGCGGCCATTGCGGCCTGCGGCAGTGCAGCACTCGCCGTTTGTCACGCTAGACAACGCCACTGAGGCGGACTTTCTGGTTAAGGCTGAGCGGCGATTGAGCGAAATCGGCATTGATTGCCACATGGTCTGCGGCAAGGAACATGAGATGCAGGGTGAAGAGAGTGAAGGCATGCTGCGCGGTCACAGTCTGATGCTGCATGGTTTGACACGAGAAAATTCCTTGCGCATCCAGCATGCCGGATTAGGCGCTGGACGCAAGCTGGGTTGCGGAGTTTTTGTGCCGCATAAAGCAGTGGCCGCTGTTGGCGCCGAATAACAAATGCGAGGAAAGATATGACGAACGATACCCCCGTGGTCATGCTGGACATGTCGGGAATGGCCTGCCCGAGCCCCTTGGTTGGCGCAAAACGAGTTGTTGACGATCTGCAAGCCGGGCAAGTGTTGCTGTTGATCTCCGATTGCCCCGGAACGTCCGATGATCTGGCGGCTTGGGCGAGAATCACCGGCAACGAAGTTCTGTCCTCAGAAAAGCGTACGGACGGCAAGATCGCTTACAGCATCCGCAAGGGAGGCGCGGGCAAGCGTCGTGTCAATGTAACCCTGGATATTCGAGGCGTCAGTTGCCCCGGCCCGATCCTGGAAGCCAAGAAATTGCTGGATTCGATGCAAACAGACGAAGTGCTTCTGCTCATCAGCAACTGCCCTGGCACGCCCGCAGACGTCAAGACCTGGGCCAAAGGGGGGACTATCGAGCTGGAAGCGGCAGTGGAAGCCGGTCGTGGCACCCACGAATTTTACTTGCGTAAAAAATAAATTATTTTGTATTAATTTCTGAAAAAAGGAGGGTAACACATGAGTTATGTCATCAACGGCGTGGAAAAGGAAACGGATGCCGAAGGCTATCTGCTGGAAGCGGATTTCAGCGACGAGGCAGTGCAGGTGATCGCTGCGGCCGAGGGCATCGTGCTGACCGATGATCACTGGAAGGTCGTCGGCTTTCTGCGCGACAAATACCGCGAAGACGGCCATACCCCGAACTTTCGCGCCATGCTCAAGGAAGTGGCGGAGGAGATCATACCCGGCTGCGACAGCAAGGCGCTCTACGATATGTTCCCGATCGGTCCGGCCAAGCAGGGTTGCAAGGTAGCCGGTCTGCCCCAGCCTCTGGGCAAGGGCGGGTATTGATCGCTTATCGTTGAACCTATGGCCATTCGCATCCGTAACAGTTTCCACACACGCGGTCGTCCGCGTTCGATGGCGGAACTCGCCAGCGTGGTCGCCATGCTTGGCTGGAAACTGGCGGTCGACTCGATCAAGCGCATGCGCGAAGCGAAGTTCGATATCGACTTGGGCAGGGCGTATTTCGATTTCGTCTGCGAATATCTCGCCTTCCTCTCGCATGCCGCCGACCGCATTGCGCACCGCGATCTGGAGTCGGCGCAACGACAGGAGTTTACCAGGGCGCTGGCGTTACGCTTGGCCGACGTAGTCGAAGACAATGCCGATATGTTGCTGGGTGCCGCCATGCCTGGCGAGTGCCGCAAGCATTATCTCGACGTCTTCAACAACGCCGGTGCCGATTACGCGGAGTTCATCTATGCCGCCGACGGCCCCGCCCCCCAACTCGGCGGGGGCCCCGACTTTGGTTTCCGCCGTTGTTTCGCCGCGCGTGTGCGTGAAGGCATGCCGGAAAAAGACCGAACCTGGGTGTATGACCAGGTAATGGAAATCGAAATCCCCGAGGGAATCAAGGCCCTGGAGAAAACCCTGGCCGGCATGTTCGCCGCCGACGACGAAGCAAGTGCCGCTCGCCGTCCGTCACGCAGGGTTTTGACGGGAGAATGAGCGCGTCTGGCAACCTGACGGGCGCTGTGGGGAATCCTGGTGTTGCATCCGCCGCTTCGCCGTTCAATCTAGACAATCCGGCCGCTTATGCCGCTTGGCGCAAAGGCAAACTTGCCGTCGCGCCACGCTCGATCGATGAGCTGCTGGTCGAGATCGACGACCCACGTCGCCTGACCGTCCCCGAAAAGGAGGCGTTGCTCGATCGTTGCGCCCGCGCCAACATGGCGATATATATCGGTGGCAGCGGACGCGAGGCCGACAAGGAAATACCCAGGCAACTTGGTCTGCAACTGGGCCTCAGCAGCCTGGATGGCCACTATCTTACCGATGACGACGGTATTTCGCCGCTGTCGGTGACAGGGGTCGAATCAAACGGCAAGCGGAGCGAGTTCATTCCCTACACCGACCATGCCATACGCTGGCATACCGATGGTTACTACAACCCGCCGGAGCGTACGGTCCGCGGCATGATCCTGCACTGCGTCGAAAGCGCCGCAAGCGGCGGCGACAATCAGCTGCTGGATCACGAGATCGCCTACCTGCTGCTGCGCGATGAAAATCCGCAGTTCATCCGGGCACTTTCCCGGCCCGACGCCATGGTGATTCCAGCCCGCGTTGAGGAAGGTTGCGTGGCGCGTCCGGATCAGCCCGGCCCGGTGTTCTCGATTGACGCGCAGGGCTTTCTCCATATGCGCTACACCGCGCGCACCAAGAGTATCGCCTGGAAGAACGACGCCATGACGCATGCTGCGGTTGCCTGTCTCGAAAAAATATTAAAAGCCGATACACCGTGGACAATTCATGGCCGGCTGGAAGCCGGCATGGGGCTGGTCTGCAACAATGTGCTGCACGACCGCACGGCATTCAGCGACAATCCGGCACGGCGGCGCCTGCTTTACCGCGCCCGTTATTACGAACGCATCACCGGCTGAGAGCAGCCGGTGATGCAAGCCTGGAACTACTCCGCCCCGCTAAAGACCGAATTTGCCCTTGAAGAAGGACACCGTCGCGGCGCGCGACTGCGCCGCCGCCTCAAGGTTCGGCGCCATGAGAACGTCCCCGCCCTTGCCGAGATGGGAGAATGGATCCGTGATGGTGATTGCCGCTTCGGTGCGATCGAAGCCGTGAGTGGCGCCGGGGTACATCTTTACGGACAGCAGATTGGGCGCAACGGAAGCCAGCGATTGCACGAGATTTGGGCAGGTATCGGGCAAGTCATAGGTATCCAGCTCCCCGCCCTGGATGAAGACGGGTGCGCCGGTGAAACTCTTGAATTCGTAGCCTGGCACGCGGTTGTAAACCCAGCAGACCGGATAATTCGGCGCATGGGCCGCGAATTTCATTTCGGACCCCAGGTATTGTTCGGTGTAGGGTTTCGTGGCGGTCAGCATCGATACCACGCCTCCCCAGGAGAAACCCATGATGCCGATGCGCTTGGAATCGATGGCGGGGTTGGCGGCCAGGTATTTATAAGCACCGTAGGCGTCGGGGAGGGTTTCCGGAACTCCTTTTGGCCGGTTGGCGGCGCCAGTGATGCCCCGCGCTGCCCACATGTCGATCTCCAGGGTGGCGATCCCCGCCTCGTTTAATTCTTTTGCATAGCTGATACCCCTGCTGTCCACGCCGGAGGAACCATGCACGATCACTACCGCGGGCATGGGGAGGGGCGAGTAGTGGGGCGTTCGCAGGACTGCCGGCACGGTCAGCGGTTTGATTGCATCCAGCGATTGGTAAGTGACATTTGTGACTGTAGGCTCTTCTCCTCCACCACCACATCCGGCCATAAAAGCGGCGCTAAGAAGTAATGTGGCAAACCACGGCAGATGTTTTGAATAACTCTTGAATCTGTTCATTTGTTCACCTTTTCATCTATCACGACATTAACCGAATCCGGCTCGGGCGCTTCTAGTTTAGAGCATATCCATGTCGCGGCGGAAGTCAAACCACGTGCACTGCCTCACAAACCTTATGAAAAAGACTTCGCGCTTGAGCATGGCAGCGTCTGGCCGCCTATAATGTAACTTGGTTATTCAAGCCACGGTGCAGCAGTTATGAAGAAATTATCCGCCGAGCTGGAAAGGCGTTTAGGCAGTGCCGTAGAGAGTATGCCGGCATTCCCTAAGAGTGTGCAGCGCGTGCTGGAATTGACGCGCGACATCAACTGCCGCCCCAAGGATCTGGTCGAGGTCATCGAGAAGGATCCGGTAATTACCATCAAGGTCCTCAAGGTAATCAATTCAGCATATTATGCATTGCCTAACAAGATCACTTCGATCAATCAATCGGTAGTCTATCTGGGGATCAATACACTCAAGAATCTGGCGCTTTCCTTTTCCACCATCGGTATTTTGCCGCGCCAGAATACCGCCGGGTTCGACATTCAGCACTACCTGGTATCGTCGCTGATTACCGCCAACCTCACCCGCCAGTTGTGCAACAAGTTTGCCTCGACCGTGGATCCGAACGATAGTTACATCGCCGGATTGCTGCTCGATTTTGGCAAGGTGGTGTTTGCCCAGTTCATGCCGGACGAATTCAATCGGGCGCTGACACTTTCAGCAGACTACAATATGCCCTTGCATAAAGCCGAGGATGCAGTCATCGGCACCGATCACACCGTGGTCGGTGCGATGCTGGCGAAACGCTGGCAGTTTCCCAGGTCGCTGATCGACTGCATCGCCGGTCATCACGGGCCGGAATACCCCACGCCGCTGGTCCAGTGTCTGCATGTCGCCGATCTCATCGCCGAGCGGCTGGGTTACGACTCCAAAGGCAACATCAGTGCGCGAGTTGAGCTTGAGAAATTGCCCGACCGTTTTAACGGCGATCTCGATAAGGTGATATACGAGCTGGGCGATACCAGTAAAATGATCGAGGAAGCACTGCAGTTCTCCCAGGTGGGAACCTAGTCAAGTGAAGTTCAAATTCTGGGGCGTACGCGGTTCGATCCCTTCGCCCGGCCCACATACTGCGCGCTACGGCGGCAACACCACCTGCATCGAAGTACGCAGCGACAACGGCAGGCTGATCGTGCTGGACGGCGGCACCGGCATCTTCGCCCTGGCGCAGACTCTGCTGCGCGAGATGCCGGTGAGCGCCAATATCTTCATCACCCACAGTCATTGGGACCATATTCAAGGCTTGCCATTTTTCATTCCCTTGTTCATCCCCGGCAACAGCGTGCGGCTGCACGGCGCTTACGACCCGGTTTCCGGCAGCGGCATTGAGAAGGTAATGTCGGTACAGCTTCAGTACAGCTACTTCCCGGTGCGCGAAGCGGAAATGAAGGCCGCCATCGAATATGAGATGCTCGCCATCGGCCAGACGGTCGAGATTGGAGACGCCACCGTCACCAGCACCCTGCTGAATCATCCGGTCATCGACTTCGGCTACCGCATCGATTGCAACGGTAAGTCGATGTTCTTCACCGGGGACCATGAACCCTACTACAACATATACGATCCGGGTGACCCAGGCTACGCCGAATACCAGTCTTTGATAGACGAGAAACAAGCCTCCGTGGACACGGCCATGCGCGGCGTTGACGCCTTGATTGTCGACTCTTCCTATACCCGCGAGGAATATCCGGCCAAGAAGGGATGGGGGCACGGGACTTTCGATTCCGCCATCGCCATGGCGATTCGGGTGGGCGCCAAGCGTCTCTACTGCACCCACCATGAGCCGACACGCAGCGACAGCGAGCTCGAAGCAGTGTTCGCCGACGTCCTGGCACGGCATGCGCCATTGCTGCAAGGGCTGGAAGTCAATCTGGCGCGCGAAGGCTTGGAGGTCGTACTCTAGCTATAGCAACTGGCAAGCCTCTGCAAACGCCAGGCGCGGTCCGCGCGGGAAAGCCCCGGGTAAATCGCCGTAACCAATATTGCAGAGGAAGTTGCTCTGACATCGGCCGTCCGGGAAAAATTCGGCGTTGACTTTCCCCGCATCAAAGCCCGACATAGGTCCGCAGGCCAGCCCCAGAGACCGGGCGGCAAGCATCAGATAGGCGCCTTGCAGTGTTCCATTGCGAAAAGCAGCAGTTGCGGCAAGCGGAGGATTTGTCGTGAATATGGATTGGGTTTCATAGGCCGGGAACTGCTGTGGCAGGTGTTCATAGAAGCGCGTGTCGTAGGCGATGATTACCGTTATCGGAGCGGCCATGGTTTTCTCCATGGGCAAAACTGGTTAATGATATGGAATCCTAGTGAGGAATTCATCGCATGCCGACCTGCTTACGGTATATGTCGGCTTCACCTTCGAGCCACACACGAAAACCCTGAAGTACCGTACTTTCAGCATTGTGCACGGGATAGATGAGGCAATAAGTCTTGTCGCTGACAAAGGGATGCTTCACCGGTACCGTCAGCAATCCTGAATTTAGTTCCTCCTCGATTAGAAAACGCGGAATCAGCGCGATGCCCATTTGGTGGATCGCCGCCTGGCTCAGCATGGAAAACAGTTCGTAGCGCGGTCCCGTCATGTCGCTCTCGCTGCTCAGACCCAGCGATTCGAACCACTGCCGCCAGACATAGGGGCGCGTTGTCTGTTGCAGCAAGGGGTAGCGGCGGATTTCCGCGGGGCGGAGTTTTTTTCGCGGCGCGATCAGCCGTGGGCTGCACACCGGCACCAGTTCTTCGTGCATCAGTGGGCGCGCCTCGGTGCCGGGCCAACTGGCGTCGGCGAAGTGAATCGCGGCGTCGAAAGTCGTCTCCG
>CAYHXK010000118.1:0-7485 GCA_964360125.1 uncultured Sterolibacterium sp. | reverse complement strand
GTAATCCTTCAGCCGTAGGAGGCTCGTTGTGTTTCGCATCTCCCAGTACCTGCAGGAAATCGCCCAGCCCACGCCGCTGGGCGGCAAGCGCCAGCCGCCCGGCCCGGTGGTGATCTGGAACCTGATCCGGCGCTGCAACCTCACCTGCAAGCATTGCTATTCGATCTCGGCCGACAAGGACTTCCCCGGCGAACTGTCCACCGCGGAAGTCTATGCGGTGATGGACGATCTTAAGGAATTCCGGGCGCCGGTGCTGATCCTCTCCGGCGGCGAACCGCTGCTGCGCCCGGATATTTACGAAATCGCCGGGCGCGCCAAGGCGCAGGGTTTCTACGTCGGCCTGTCAACCAATGGCACCCTGATCGACGAGAGCAACATCGGGAAAATCGCCGCCGCCGATTTCGATTATGTCGGCATCAGTCTCGACGGCATGCGGGCTACCCACGACAAATTCCGCCGCATGCAGGGCGCTTTCGACAAGTCCCTGCATGGCGTCCGGCTGTGCCGCGATCTTGGCCTGAAGGTCGGCGTGCGTTTCACCATGACCCAGGACAATGCCCACGACTTGCCGGCGCTGCTGGCACTGGTTGAAGAGGAGGGCATCGCCCGCTTCTATTTCTCCCATCTCAACTATGCCGGCAGGGGCAACAAGAACCGCAAGGACGACGCCCATCACCTGATGACGCGGCAGGCCATGGACCTGCTGTTCGACACCTGCTGGCGCTATCAGCAGCGCGGACTGCACAAGGAATTCACCACCGGCAACAACGACGCCGACGGCGTCTATCTGCTGTTGTGGGTGCGGCGGCATTTCCCGCACATGGAAGCGCACATCCGCGCCAAGCTGGCGCAATGGGGCGGCAATTCTTCCGGCGTGAATGTCGCCAACATCGACAACCTAGGCAACGTCCATCCCGACACCATGTGGTGGCACTACACCCTCGGCAACGTGCGCCAGCGGCCGTTTTCGGCAATCTGGCAGGATATCTCCGATCCCCTCATGGCCGGCCTCAAGGCCAGTCCGCGCCAGGTCGCCGGGCGCTGCGGCGCCTGCACCCACTTCGATATCTGCGGCGGCAACACGCGGGTGCGCGCGCAACAGACTACCGGGGACCCATGGGCGGAAGACCCGGGCTGCTACCTATCCGACGCGGAGATCGGCGCATGAAAGACGGAGCGGTTTTACGTTCATTCAGTCTGCTTTGCGGCTTGTGGTGTTGCGACTACACCTTGGCCGCCGAGCCACAGGAGAACTATCGGCAGCACTGCGCAGCTTGCCACGGCCCCGACCGCTACGGCATTTCCGGCCCGGCCTTGCTGCCGGAAAGCCTGGAGCGTCTGCGCAAGGCGGATGCGCTCAAAACCATCCGCGAGGGCCGCGCGGCAACGCAAATGTCGCCCTTCGCCGACCAGCTCAGCCCTGCCGAGATCGAGGCGCTGGCCCAGTGGATCTACACGCCGGTGAGTTCCGCGCCGGTCTGGCGCGAGGCCGACATCGCCGCCTCGCGCCAGGTGCATTTCGCTCCAGGCAGCTTGCCGGCCCGACCGCTGGCGTTGTTCGAGGGCGTGGATATGCTGAACCTGTTCCTCGTCGTGGAGACCGGCGATCATCATGTGACGGTGCTGGACGGCGACAAGCTGGCGCCGATCCATCGCTTTCCGAGCCGCTATGCCCTGCACGGCGGCCCAAAATTTACCCCCGATGGGCGCTATGTATTTTTCGCCTCGCGCGATGGCTGGATCTCGAAATACGACATTTGGAACCTCCAAGTAGTTGCCGAAATCCGCGCCGGAATCAATACCCGCAACGTCGCGGTTTCCGGAGATGGCAAGATCGTGGCGGTGGCCAACACCCTGCCCCATACCATCGTGCTGTTGGATGCCGATCTCAAGCCCCTCAAGGTACTCTCGGTGAAGGACCGGAATGGCAGGCAAAGTTCGCGCGTCTCCGCCATCTACGACGCCACACCGCGGCGGAGTTTCATCGCGGCGCTCAAGGACATTCCCGAAGTATGGGAAATCGGCTACAACCCTAAGGCCGACGATTTTCCAGTCGGGATGGTGCACGACTTTCAGTACAAGGAAGGCGCCTTCGTTTCCGGCTACCTCAATCCGCGCCGCACCGAGTTGGCCTCGGTGCTCGACGACTTCTTCTTCTCCCAGGATTACAGCGAGGTGATGGGCGCCTCGCGGGGCTTGGAAAACGAGGCCAAAGGGCAAGTGGTGAACCTCGACGTGCGCCGCAAGATCGCCGACCTGGAACTGTCCGGCATGCCGCACCTCGGCTCCGGGATTACCTGGGAATGGCGGGGCCGGACGGTGATGGCCACGCCCAACCTCAAGGAGGGCGTGGTCAGCGTCATCGACATGACGAACTGGAAGACCGTCAAGACCATCCCGACGCTGGGCCCGGGTTTCTTCATGCGCAGCCACGAGAACACGCCTTATGCCTGGGTCGACTCGATGATGTCGAAGAGCAGGGACACGCTCCTGATCATCGACAAGCGCAGCCTGGAAAAAGTCGCGGAAGTGAAAGTGGCGCCCGGCAAGACGCTGGCTCACATCGAATTCACCCGCGACGGTAAATTTGCGCTGGCCAGCCTGTGGGAGCGCCAGGCCGACGGCGGCGCCATCGTCGTCTTCGATGCCGCGACCTTCAAGGAAGTCAAGCGCATCCCGATGGACAAGCCGGTCGGCAAATACAACCTCTACAACAAGATCACCCGCTCGGCGGGTACCAGTCACTAGTGCCCGCTACCTCTTCGGGTCACCTCTCCGGGTGATCGAGATAGTTCCGCCCTGCGGGCTCCTACATTTGGGTCTGGGGTACTGATCCCGCCGCATTCCTTCAGCGCGTCTCCGCCGGGGGACGGCGTGCAAGGTTGCATTACTTCTGGAACTTGATTTCAAGCTCGGTGGTCTCGCCGCGCCGCACCGCGACCTTCTCGCTGGCGGGTTTGTAACCATCCAGTTTGAACCGCATCAGAATCACGCCAATGGGGAGTTCCAGCTTCAGCGGAGTCATGCCGTAGTAAACATCCTCGACATATACCTTGGCCCGCGAAGGTATGCTGGATACCGACAGGTGACCGGCAATGATAACCGTCGTCGGCGCGGACGATGGCGCCGGAACAACCTTTGGGACCGCTGTGGCAGTACCGGCAGGGGTAGGCGCAGCCGCGGGCAGTGCAGCGGCAGGGAGCGTTTCTCTTGCCGCCGTCGCTTGCACCGTGGTCACGCCAGGGATGGCGGAGACGGGTTTGTGCTGGCTGACCGTCATTGACTGCGGATAGGATCTCGCCAAGCTATCGCGCACCACCGCACTGAGTTTGCCGGAGAACGCCGCCACACCGTCGCCAAGATACTCGATGATCGTGGCGCGACTGTTGCCGCTCACCCCGGCATAGCGATCGGCCTTTTCGGAGACCATGCCGGCCCAGACCACATCACCGCTCTTGCCTTCGCGCAGCGTGACCTCCATGATAATCGTCAGTTGGTCCGTTCCGGCGATGTTGAGAGAAAACGCCTGCGTCGCAGCGCTGAGCTTGAAATCCGCCGTCTCTGCGGCATTCACCAAGCGGAAGCCGTCGGCGGCCAGCTGGCTGCGCGCCGCGCCGCCGAGCAGCGCGGCGACATCCTGATCCAGTGTCAGTTCGGCGCCATGCATGTTGGTTACCGTGGCCTTGATGTTGCCGATCTTGCGTCCAGGGGCGCCGGGGCGCGCGTCGGTGAAATCGGCCACGGCCAGGCGTACTGGCTGACCGCTACGCAGCAGCGGAATCGCCCCCGCTTTGATCGGTACCTCCACGTGTATGGTCGATGGTCCAGCCACCAGCTCAAGCGGATTCGGGATCGAAATGCTGGGCATGCGCGCGCAGCCTGCAGCCAACAACAAGAACCCGCCCAAACCCAGCAGTTTGAGTTTCAACATGGTATTCATTTCTTCCCCTGTTCTACGCAACGGCACGATGCAATTACTTGACCAGACCGACAAGGTAATCCACGCCCGCCTTGATTTCCTCATCCGTGAGTTCCGGCCGGTTCGCACGCGGTTCCATCGCTCCCTTGCCTTCGATCACGCTCTTGTACAGCGTCTCCATGCCCTGCGTCAAACGCGGCGCCCACTCTGCCTTGTTGCCGGTTTTGGGCGCGTCGTCCACGCCGGTTCGGTGACATTTGTAGCAGGCGTTGTCGTAAACGGCCTTGCCATCGGCCGCCGCCACGGGAGCAGCCAGCAAAGCCAGGATCAATGCTCCGTTCAGTCGCTTCATTGAGCTTTCCTTTCGGCGAGAGATACACGGTAATCGGGAAGGCGCGACAAGTAATCGGCCATCGCCTCGATATCTCTATGCGTGTAATTCTTGATCGCCTTGACCATGTCGGGATGGGAGTTGCCACGGATACCCTTCTGGATATATTCCATTTCCTCCTTCAGGTAACCGTAATGCTGGGCGGCAATCACCGGATAGAACTTGTCGCCGTTACCTTCGCCGCTTCGGCCATGGCATTTCGCGCAGCGGCCCTGCTCGTAAAGCTTCTTGCCGCGCGCCTGAAAATCGCCCGCTCCCTTGCCGTTCTCCCGGGTCGATTCCACTCCCGCCAGAAACGCTGCGATATCGGCGATTCCCTGGGGCGAGACCGCGTGATCGGCCGAGAACGGCTGCATCTTTGGATTGATGCGCACGCCGGCGCGAACGTCGGTCACCTGCTTGATGATCACGCTGGCTAGCTGGCCGGTCAAACGCGGATAGGCGCCGTCCGTGACACCCGCGGCGTCGGCCTTGTGACAACCATGGCAACCACGAAAAGCTTCCTTGCCGCGCACCGGATCGCCACTCAACTTCAGTACCTCGGCCTGCTCGGGGAGCGGTTTGCCCCAGACGTAGCCTTTGCTGCCATAACCCCTGGGGCTTTTGACGGCATCGGCGGCGTCAGCCAATGCCGACTGCCACGGCAACAGCAGCAGTATCACGACAAGAGTCATTGTTTTCTTCATTCTTCTGTCACCTTCAAAGTAACCACATACTCCGCCACCGCCCGGATTTCCTTTTCGTTCATGCGTTTGGCCACCGCGCGCATCGCCGACTTGCTGTCGTTGGCGCGTTCACCGCTCTTGAAATGCAACAATTGGTGGATAACGTAGGTCTTATTCTGGCCGGCGATACGGGGATATTTTTCGGTTCCGCTGCCGTCCTCGTTGTGGCACCCTGAACATGACGGTACGGCGCTGCCAACGATGCCCTCGTCGTAAATCTCCTTGCCCTGCGCCGCCAGTTTGGCATCCACGGCGCCGCCCGGTGTCCGCTTTTGCTGATAAAAGAACGCCGCCAGCGCCTCGAATTCTTTTTCGTCGACCAAGGGAACGATCTCGCCCATGCTCGGGTTCTTGCGACCCCCATCCTTGAAATCGCGCAGTTGCCGGACGATGTACCCGGCATTCAGGGCCGACAGTTTCGGATTCTCCTGAATAACGCTGTTGCCATCCGGATTGTGGCAAGCGGAACACAATTGAAGCCGCTCGGCGAGCGGCATGGTCTGCGCGTGCGCCGCCGGCAGCAAGAACACGACGCCGACCAGCGCAGCGATGACGTCAAGTTGCCGGCGAGCACAAAGGCTGGCTGGGCGCATTTGAATTCTCCTCAGATTCTTGATCGCAGCGCACCGACGCATGCTACAGAGAAAAAGGAAGGCCTTGCGGCCTTCCTGAATATAGCGTCTTCTCTCTCAGAAGCCTGCGGACAACATGAACGTGGTAAGTGCATCGCCTGCGACCGCAGAACCGTCGTAACGTCCGAGGTTTGTGGCGCCGCCCTTGCTGCGCGTGGAATGCTCCACCTGCAACCGTACATTCTGAGCGATCTGGTAAGTCGCACCCAGGGTCAAGGCGTTGTCACCCGAGTTTGCGGCGGCGCTGCCAGTATTGGCCCAGCGATAGGCAGCCACCAAAGTTGCCTTGTTGGGCAGAACGCCAAGCTCGGCCAAGATTACGGTCGCGGTCTTGTCGTTCGGATTGGCGTTGAACCGATTCTTGACTGCAGCACCGGCCGGAGTTCCCGCCGCATTGGCATGGGTCAGGTAGATACCGAGCGGCATGTTGGCAACGGCGCCCTGAGCCTGAAAATCTACCGCCCAGGCTTTGGTATCGACCAAGGCAAGGCCTGTTGCATCTTCCGATCTGCCGCTCCAGGACTGCACCCCCGCGCCAAGATCCCAACCGTCAACATTGGGCGTATACGCGGCGCGGATGTAGGTTGAACTCAACTTCTTGCCACTGGCGTCACCGGTATGGTTGGGCGTCCATCTGGAGAGATTGGCGAAGAACTTCGGATCCCAGACAATGAAGGCGGCGCCCAGCGCCGCCGTCGCGGTGTCAATGTACTGCTGCGCGGAGGTTTCCTTGCGATGCTCGAGAATCCGGACATTGCGCACCGCGCCGGTGTTCAGCAGTTCAAAGCCGTAGCTGGCGCCGAGACCATCGGTGGTGTAGGGAACCACGCCAACTTTCATGCCGCCGGCCTTGAACATGAAGGGCATCTTGAAGCCGGCAACCAGGGGATCATCCGGATTAGCCAGTTGGCCTTCGAGCATGAAGCCGATGTTCTCGGTAATACGGCCACCGAAAAGCAACGCGAATTCGTCGGGAATCTGCCAGTCGCCACTGGCGGCCGTTGCCTTGCCCGGCTTGTCGCTACCGTTGCTGTCCTGATAGCGGAACTTGAAAAACAGGCTGGCATTCAGTATCTCGGGCAGCGAGAAATCCTTGCCCTTCAGCAAACCCTGCTTGCCCATGTCGGTGAAGCCGCCGGCCTTGAATTCCTGGCCGTAGGCATTGAGCGCCGGATAGTGCTGGAAGTGGCAGGTGGCGCAGGCCTTGCCGGCCTGACGTCCAAACGCAGGCGTGGCCTGGCTAGGGGTGGAAACTACGGCGGTCGCGAGCAGAGCGGCGCCGAGCGAGACGATTCTTCCGATTTTGCCGAACATGGTAATCCTCCTCGAGTTGTTGTTGGCACTAATGCTTCTTGGTGATCCTCCTTGAAATGTTGTTGGTACTGCTCCCTAACTATACGCCAGATGCCTGCTTCTGCAACGACCTTGATTCTCATCAAATCGCTGTCGATGACCTTGATTTTCATCAAAGCACTGTCGATTAATCTTGATTCTCATCAAATCGCTGTCGATAGCTACGCGATTGGCTCCCGATCGGCGGCCGGCAGGAAAGCATCGGAGAAACAGAACTCCTCGCTGAGGCCTTGCGCCAGAAACGCGGGGAAAGCCGTCTCGACCATTTTCACCGAGCCGCAGACATAGACTTCATGGCCGGTCAGATCGGGGAAGTCCTGCAGGATCGCCTGGTGCACCAGCCCGCTGCGGCCCTGCCAACGATCTTCCGGGGCGGCTTCCGAGAGCACCGGAATGAACTTGAAGTTCTCATGCTCGCGCTGCCATTGCTCGGCGAGTTCCAGCAGGTACAGGTCCTTGCGTCGC
>CAYHXK010000117.1:6203-7523 GCA_964360125.1 uncultured Sterolibacterium sp. | reverse complement strand
AAGGCCGGCAAGCAGCGCATGAAGCAAGTGGGTAGCGTGGAAATTCCGCAGGAAGCGTTTCTTGCGGTACTGCGCGTCGGCGACAAATAGATCAAAAAAATTATTTACATGAATTGCTTATGAACTTTGCCCTGATTCTCTTTCTGTTGACGACGGCTACCGCGGCGATCTGGGTTGCCGACCACTTCTGGTTGAAGCAGAAACGCGCGGCCGATGCCGGCGACCCGTGGTGGGTGGAGTATGGCGCCA
The DNA here is from genome assembly GCA_964360125.1 of uncultured Sterolibacterium sp. Lineage (GTDB taxonomy): Bacteria > Pseudomonadota > Gammaproteobacteria > Burkholderiales > Rhodocyclaceae > JACRAR01. The sequence continues at coordinate 7,274 of CAYHXK010000117.1, read as the reverse complement.
GTTTTTTCCCCGTGTTCCTGGCAGTGTTCCTGCTCCGCTCGTTTCTCGTCGAACCGTTCAAGATTCCATCCGGGTCAATGATTCCGACGCTGCAGGTGGGCGATTTCATACTGGTGAATAAATATACCTTCGGCATCAGGCTGCCGGTGCTGAATAAAAAGGTCCTGGACATCGGCACCCCTCAGCGCGGCGACGTGATGGTGTTCCGGTATCCGGAAAACCCTTCGCTCGACTATATCAAACGAGTGATCGGACTTCCCGGGGACAAAGTCGCTTATCAGAACAAACGGCTGAGCATCAATGGACAGGAAGTTCCCCTCGGCAAAACCGAGGACTACCTTGACAAGGAGCGCCTCTATTACACTCCGCGCTACATCGAGAACCTGGGTTCATTGAAGCATGAGATTCTGATTGAGGACGATGCGCCGTCATTCATTACCCAGACAACACAATTCCCCTTTCGCGACAAATGTCACTACAATAGTTCCGGTGTGGTCTGCGAAGTGCCTGCAGGGAATTATTTCATGATGGGCGACAATCGTGACAATTCTCAGGACAGCAGATTTTGGGGCTTTGTCCCCGATGAGAACATTGTCGGTCGGGCCTTTTTCATCTGGTTCAATTTCAGCGACCTGAAACGCATCGGATCATTCAAATAGTCTGTGGGAGGATGGCATGAATCTATCCATGAATCGGCAGCGCGGAGTGAGCTTGACGGGACTGTTGCTGGTGGGCGGCCTGTTGTTCTTCTTGGCTGTCCTTGGCATGAAAGTGGCGCCTGATGTCCTTGGATATTTCAACATTGTCAAGAACGTCAAGGCGACTGCATACGATCCTGGACTGACAGGCGCGAGCGTGCCGCAAATCCGCAACGCCTATCTGAAACGCATTCAGGTCACCGGCGGAAGCGACATTCTTCCCGAGGACCTTGAAATTACGAAAGAAGGCAATGAAGTGGTGATTTCTTTTGCCTATTCGAAGAAAATCCCCCTCTTTGCCAACGTCAGCCTTCTGATCGACTTTGAAGGCTCCAGCAAGTAATCGATGCAAACCGACAGTACCCCGGTATCA
>CAYHXK010000117.1:0-6103 GCA_964360125.1 uncultured Sterolibacterium sp. | reverse complement strand
GCGCTCGGTCATGTATTCTCCCGTCGGGAACTGCTGCAACAGGCGCTGACTCATCGCAGTCACGGTACTTCCAACAACGAACGAGTCGAGTTTCTCGGCGACAGCATCCTCAACTGCGTGGTAGCTGCATTGTTGTTCGAGCGGTTTCCGGATTTGCGTGAAGGCGAGTTGTCGCGACTGAGGGCAACACTGGTGAATCAGCAGACGCTGTTCGAAATCGCACGGGCGCTTTCGTTGGGAGATTTTTTGCTGCTCGGTGAAGGGGAATTGAAAAGCGGCGGGTTTCGCCGGCCATCGATTCTTGCAGATGCCCTCGAGGCGCTTTTCGGCTCGATCTTTCTCGATGCGGGTTTCGAGCGGGCTCGCGAAGTTATCATCAAGATTTTTCAACCCCACCTTGCCGTGATTGACCCGCACAATCCGGCCAAGGATGCCAAGACCGCGCTGCAGGAACTGCTTCAGGGGAGTCGGCTGCCACTACCGCAATATGTGTTGCAATTTACGCGCGGCGAAGCGCATGAGCAGGTTTTTGAGGTCGAGTGCCGCGTGCCGGCACTGGATATTTCCGCCGTCGGCAGCGGCGGAAGCCGGCGAGCTGCCGAGCAGGAAGCGGCACGCCGGGTATATGATTTGATTTCCACGAAGAAATGATTCCCGCGAAATGATTGAAGAATTCCGTACCGGGTATCTGGCTATAGTTGGACAGCCCAATGTCGGCAAGTCGACATTGTTGAACCAGTTGATCGGGCAAAAAATCAGCATTACTTCGAAAAAACCCCAGACCACCCGCCACCGGGTGACCGGCATCCTTACCCTGCCGAAGTGTCAATATATCTTTGTCGACACCCCGGGCTTCCAGACCCGCCATGCCGGCGCGCTTAATCGCCTCATGAACCGCAGCGTAACCCAGGCCTTGGCGGAAGTGGATGTCATCATTTGCGTCGTCGAGGCCGGTCGCTGCGGCCAGGCTGATCGAGCAATATTCAAGCTGTTGCCGCGCGAGCGGCCGGTGTTGCTGGCGATCAACAAAATTGACCGACTCGCCGACAAGTCCAAGTTGCTGCCATTCATCGCGCAGATGGCACAGGAATATCCTTTTGCCGAAATCGTACCGCTCTCCGCCATGCAAGGCAGCGGCACCGATCAGCTGATCCAGGCGGCTGCCAAATACCTGCCCGTGGCAGCCCCGATGTTTGGCGATGATGAAGTTACGGATCGCAGCGAGCGGTTCCTTGCCGCCGAGTTATTGCGCGAGAAGTTGTTCCGCAACCTTGGCGAGGAACTGCCTTACGGCATTGCAGTCGAGATCGAGCGATTCGAGCAGGAAGGCAGCCTGCGCCGGATATTCGCCGCAATCATCGTGGATAAGTCGGCACACAAACCAATTGTGATAGGAAAGAACGGCGAAAAGTTGAAGACCATATCATCGGACGCGCGGCGCGACATGGAGCGGTTGTTCGGCGGCAAGGTGTATCTGGAAACCTGGGTCAAAGTAAAAAGCGGCTGGGCCGACGACGAACGCGCCCTGAAGAGCCTTGGCTACGAGTGACCGGGCATCATGAGCGGCAGAAAACGCATCGATGGGCAGGTCGCCTACATACTGCATTCACATGCTTAAAGCGAAACCAGTCTGATCCTCGACGTGTTCACGCGCGACTATGGGCGCCTGCCTCTTGTGGCACGCGGCGCGCGCCGACCGCGTTCTTCCTTGCGCGGTATTCTGCAGGCATTTCAACCGCTGGAGTTGGGTTGGTTCGGCGCGGGTGAAGTTCGCACCCTGGCCAAAGCGGAATGGCTTGGTGGTTTGCCCCTGCTCAGTGGCACGGCCCTGATGCTTGGCTACTACCTCAACGAGCTGCTGCTCAAGCTTCTGGCTCGCGAAGACGCCCATATCGCTTTGTTCGAGGCGTATACCACGGCCTTGCAGGCGCTCGCGCGCGCCGACGACGCAGACCATGCGGCGCGCCTGCGCCAATTCGAAAAGACCCTGCTGAAGGAACTCGGTTATGGTTTGGCGCTGGAGCGGGATGCCATCACGGAGGATGCGGTACTACCCGATAAGACCTATCATTACCTGATTGAGCGCGGACCGGTCGAGGCATCGAAGGCTGAGGGTGACCATGCCCATGGTCAGACCATCCGCGGCAAGACGCTGCTGGACCTGGCGCGCGACGACTATGCCGATCCGCGCACTTTGACAGAGAGCAAGACGTTGATGCGGATGCTGATTAATCACCACCTCTCCGGCCAGCCTTTACAGTCGCGACGGGTTTTCATGGAGTTGCAGGAATTGTGAGCGCATCGCTTGAACTAGGCGTCAATATCGATCATGTCGCCACGCTCCGTCAGGCGCGCGGCACCAGCTATCCCGACCCAATCCAGGCAGCCCTGCTGGCGGAACGCTGCGGCGCCGATGTCATTACCCTGCATTTGCGGGAAGATCGGCGGCATATCCAGGATCGTGACGTCGAGATTCTGCGCGAACGGCTAACCAAACGCATGAATCTGGAATCCGCGAATACCGAAGAAATGCTTGCCTTCGCTTGCCGGATTCTGCCACAGGACGTCTGCCTGGTGCCGGAGCGGCGTCAGGAATTGACTACCGAAGGTGGACTGGATGTCGCCGGACATCTTGCCGAGGTAACCGCCGCCTGCAGGCGCTTGGCTGATGCAGGCATCCGGGTTTCCCTGTTTATCGATCCAAAGCCCGAACAACTCGATGCCGCGCTGGCTGCCGGCGCACCAGTGGTAGAGCTGCATACCGGCCGCTACGCCGATGCGCTGGCTGGAGAGCAGCAGGGCAGGGAACTGGCACGCATTCGTAACACCGCCGCTTACGGACATAGTCTGGGCCTCAAGGTCAATGCCGGCCATGGATTGCATTTCGGCAACGTGGGGGCTGTCGCAGCCATTCCCGAGATAGCAGAGCTGAACATCGGCCACGCTCTGGTCGCCGAGGCGATTTTCATGGGCTGGGAGAACGCCATCCGCGAGATGAAACGCTTGATGCTGGCAGCGCGCGAAGCATGATCTACGGCATAGGCACCGACATCGTCGCCGTGGCGCGGATGGCTGAACTGTATGCGCGGCATGGCGAGCGAGCGCTGCAAAAGCTGCTGGCGCCGGACGAGCGCGCCAGTTGCCGACAGGCAACCGATCCGTCACGCTTTCTCGCCAAGCGTTTTGCCGCCAAGGAAGCCTTCGGCAAGGCTCTTGGCACTGGGGTGCGCGCCCCGGCGTTGCTGCCGTCCATATCTGTAATGCATGATGCGCTGGGCAAGCCGGTGTTCCGGTTCGCTCCAGAATTGGCGGCGTATGTGACTGGGCACGCCTTGACCGCCCACCTGTCCATCAGCGACGAGCAAGGCCATGCTCTCGCCTTCGTGATTCTGGAGCAACGATGATATCTCTTCCTCTCGGCCCGCTGATGATCGACATCGCCGGCACCGGACTGACCGACCTGGATCGTGAGCGGCTTTGCCATCCGCTGGTCGGCGGGGTGATCCTGTTTTCCCGCAATTACGCATCGACCGAGCAATTGACGCGGTTGTGCGCCGAGATCCACGGCTTGCGTTCGCCCCGCCTGCCGATCGCCGTGGATCATGAAGGCGGCCGGGTGCAGCGCTTCCGCGAAGGATACACGCGGCTGCCGGCGATGCGCCGGCTGGGCGAACTTTGGGAAACAGAACCGACAGCAGCGCTGGATGCCGCGCGCGGCATCGGTTATGTGTTGGCCGCCGAATTGCGTGCGTGCGGTGTCGATCTGTCGTTCACGCCGGTGCTCGATCTCGATTACGGCAGCAGTGGGGTCATCGGCGACCGTGCCTTTCATCGCGATCCGGCCATCGTCGTCGAGCTGGCCGGTGCGCTGGTCGAAGGGCTGCGTCAGGCTGGCATGGCCGCCTGCGGCAAGCATTTTCCCGGCCACGGTTACGTTGCAGCCGATTCGCATGTGGCGATTCCGGTCGATGAGCGCAGCCTCGCCGACCTGGCCGATGACCTGCTGCCTTATCGCCAGCTCATGCTCGACGGCGTCATGCCGGCCCATGTCATCTACCCGCGGGTGGATAGCCGTCCGGCAGGCTTTTCTCCGCTGTGGCTGAAGATGCTGCGCGAGGACTTCAAGTTCGACGGCGTCATTTTCAGCGACGACCTGTCGATGCAAGGCGCCAGCTTCGCCGGCGGCATAGTCGAGCGGGTCGAGGCAGCCTGGCAAGCGGGCTGCGACATGCTGCTGGTATGCAATGCGCCGGAGGCGGTGGGCGAACTGTTGGGACGCTGGCAACCTGTGCCAGACCAGGTACGCGCGCGCCGCGTCGAACGGCTTTTACCCAGTCAGCCAGCGTTGAACTGGGCCAGCCTGCGAGCCAGCGACACATACCGGAATGGAATACGCGGCATCGTATCGATCATGGCATAAAAAGGGCAGCTTATGTCGCCTCTAAGCTGCCCAGATCCAGCATCATCGAATCATCGAATTACTTCACGCGATTGCGGTACTCGGCGGTGCGGGTGTCGATCTCGATCTTGTCGCCGATGCTGACGAAGAGAGGAACGGGCAGTTCGAAGCCGGTGCTGATCTTGGCCGGTTTCATCACCTTGCCGGAGGTATCGCCCTTGACGGCCGGTTCGGTGTAGATCACTTCGCGCACCACAGAATTCGGCAGTTCCGTCGAAATCGCCTTGCCGTTGTAGAACACCACCTCGCAGGCCATGCCGTCTTCGAGATAGTTGAGGACGTCGCCCATGTTTTCGCTATCTATCTCGAACTGGTTGTACTCGGCATCCATGAAGACGTAGGCCGGGTCGGCAAAGTAGGAGTAGGTGACTTCCTTGCGGTCGAGCATGACCAGCTCGAACTTGTCGTCGGCCTTGTACACCGATTCCGTGCCGGAACCGGTGAGCAGGTTCTTCATTTTCATCTTGACTACGGCCGAGTTGCGGCCGGACTTGTTGTATTCGGCTTTCAGCATCACCATCGGCTCGCTGCCGATCATGATGACATTGCCTACGCGGAGTTCCTGTGCGGTTTTCATGATGCGTCCTGCGCTAAAAATTTAATCGAAGATTATAGCAAATTTTCGCAGAAACGTACCAAATTACCGGCAAGATCTGCTTGCCCTGCCTGCTGCGCCGTCCAGCGTACGGCATGCGCAGCGATCTCATCGCGCTGCTGCGAATAGGCCTGCCAGGCCGTCGCCACACCGAATCCTGACACATGATTCCAGGCTTGCCAGAAGTCGCGGCAAGCCGCGGCAGCCGGTTGCGACAGGCCAGTGCAATACAGATCGAGAAAAGCGGCCAGCTTGCTTAGGTGTGCTGCATCCTGTTGCGGGTAGATGTGCCAGACCAGCGGTCGCGACGCCCACAGGGCGCGCACCAAGGAGTCCTCGCCGCGCACGAAATTCAAATCGCACGACCACAGCAGGCGGTCATAGCTTTCCTGGGGCAGGAAGGGCAGGGCGTGCAGCGACAGATTGCCTTGTCGTACCACGTCGCCGGCTTTTAACGACGAACCACCGAGGCATATTGCAACCTGCGCCAAGGCCTTGCCTTCCGGCACCAGACAGCGCATTGGCGCATCGCCCGTCACCCAGGCATGCAGCAGTTCGGGCAGGGCAGGATTCTCGTAGCAGAACAGGGAGATGCTGGTTTCCCCCGGCTTGGCCGGCGACAGGCCGAGTTGCCGCCAGCCGGCTGCGGGGTCGGCAAGCCAGTCAAGGCGCTGTTGCATCAGCGACGCTTCGCGCAGCAGGCCGCCGCTGCCAGCGACGAAACCGGGGAAAAAAAAGTGCTTGGTCAAAGGCAAGCGAGGATGAGGAGATGCCAGTCCATGGCTGCCGCCGATCCAGTCCTCCGCGCTCAAGTATTCTAGATTGATCCAAACGGGCTTGTTCGGGCGGGCCGCCATTGCGGCGAGATAGGTCTCGGGCAATTCACAGGCAAATGCCTCGATCACCACGTCAGCGGTTTTGTCTGGCTGAAACAGCGCAAACGGCGTGGTCCAATGCAACACCTCCACGCCGTATAGTGCCTGAACCGCGCGCCGAGGATCGATTTCCGGACAAAGGTGGCGAAAGCTGTCCAGGTCATCCACCCACAG
>CAYHXK010000116.1:1410-7577 GCA_964360125.1 uncultured Sterolibacterium sp. | reverse complement strand
CCTGGATGATCTTGCCGTTGCCGCGCACCGGGCCGTCGAGGCGCTGCAGGTTGCAATTCACCACGAACACCAGGTTGTCGAGCTTTTCGCGGCCGGCCATGCCGATGGCGCCCATCGACTCCGGTTCGTCCATCTCGCCGTCGCCCATGAAGGCCCACACCTTGCGCCCACTGGTTTCCGCCAGGCCGCGATCCTGCATGTATTTCATGAAGCGCGCCTGGTAGATGGCCTGGATCGGCCCCAGGCCCATGGAAACGGTGGGGAACTGCCAGAAGTCCGGCATCAGCCAGGGATGAGGATAGGAGGTCAGACCCTGGCCATCCACGTCCTGCCGAAAGCCGTCGAGTTGCTCCTCGGTGAGCCGTCCAAGCATGAAGGCCCGCGCATAAATGCCCGGCGCCGAGTGGCCCTGCACCAGCACCAGGTCGCCGCCGTGCTGCTCCGAGGGCGCATGCCAGAAATGCATGAAGCCCACGTCATAGAGGGTGGCGGCGGAAGCGAAGCTGGCGATGTGGCCGCCCAGGTTCGAGTCTCCCTTGTTGGCGCGCAACACCATGGCCAGCGCATTCCAGCGCACGTAGGCGCGGATGCGGTTCTCCATGGCATAGTCGCCGGGCGCGACGACCTGCTGGTCGGCGGGGATGGTGTTGATGTATTCGGTGCTGGCGTTGTACGGCAGGTTGATGCCGGTGCGGCGGCCCAGCTCGATCAGGCGCTCGATCAGGAAGTGGGCGCGTTGCGGGCCTTCCTGCACGATCACCGCCGCCAGCGCGTCCAGCCATTCGCGCGTCTCGATTTCGTCTACGTCGCTGTCGGCCGTTGCGGCGACATTCGGGGGGGTGTTCATCTTCTCTCCTCCTGGATATTGTCGAAGCCTATAACGAAGCGACGAGAATTCAAAACCATGATGTTTCGTATCGTGAAACATTCATTCATATTATAAAATTTCCGCCCGGAGAGTGCAATATGTGGGTTTCATCGGTCGCCGGGCAGGGTCTTATAGATCGGAAAGAACCGGGAATCCGCGAACTCACGCTGCGGCAAGGCCGTGCTCATGCCATTCCTTGCCGCGCATATCGATACCATGGATACTGAATATTTTTCCTCCCTCGCAAAGGGAGTCCATTGCATTCGTCTGCCATCCAGGAGCTAACCGTGATTCGTCCAGCCACAGCCAGCGATTCCGCTGCCATCGCCCGGATTTACAATCATTTCATCCTCGACACGACGGTTACTTTTGAGGAACAGGCGGTTTCAGCGCAACAAATGGCGGAGCGCATCGAGGAGGTGGCGTCGGCTTCCCTTCCCTGGCTGGTCGCCGAGCAAGCCGGCAAAGTCGTGGGCTACGCCTACGCCACCAAGTGGAAGGGACGCTGCGCCTATCGCTTTTCGGTCGAGAGCACGGTCTATCTCGCTCCGGGCTTTGCGGGAATGGGGGTTGGAAGCAAGCTCTACGACGCCCTGTTCGCAGCGTTGAGGGAAAGGGGAACACACGTGGTGATTGGCGGAATCGCACTGCCCAATCCCGCCAGCATCGCTCTGCACGAAAAATTCGGCATGAACAAGGCGGCCCACTTCCGGGAAGTGGGATTCAAGTTCGGCAAGTGGATAGACGTGGGCTACTGGCAAGCCACGTTATGATGCCCATGCCGTTCCAGGGAAAAGTTGCATTGATTACCGGCGGCACCGCCGGCATCGGCCTGGCAAGAGCTAAAGTGCCGGCTCCGCATTACTTTTCCGTGAACAATCATGGACGCACCACAATCATCCCTTCACCAGTACCCCAGACAATTTCTGATCAAAACCCAAGGGGTCGAAGTAAATGAACTGCCGTAAGCATACCCTATAGAACGGGTATCAATTCTCTGTGGCCGTCCGTTCTGGCCGTTTTGCGGCTATCCGCGAGTATCCAATGCAGCAGGCCAAGGGGACGGACGCCGCCGATTTTGCGACCGCCGCGGCGACGGGGCGCTGGACGGGGGTGTCCGGGCTCGCTTGTCTGAGCCGCAGGCGAGTTTGCGAGCCCGGCCGGCGGGCGTTCCGGCGCCAAGGGAACCCGTCAGGGCGGGAGCGCATGAGGCGGCGGCCGTGCCCTTGGCCTGCGGCGGGATGGCGAATGGGTAAGGGAGCAGTTCAGCATCGGTCAAAGCATGAGGGCCACGCGTAAGCAGGCGTTCGCGGGGCCGTTCATCTTCCGGCCAACCTGAAATGCCGGATGTGATTCGTTTTGGATTAGTGGACATCAGTCGCATGAATTCAAGGATAAGCCAGCAGTTTTTCCCAGCAAACTCGCGGTGAAAATATGGGCATGTTTTTCACCTTGCCCAGACCCAGCAACTCGGCATCGCCCGTAACGAAGCAATCCGCTTTCCCAGCCAACGCGCAAGCGATGATCCAGGGGTCTTCGCGGTCTTTTATCGGCAGTTTGGGAGCGGCAGTCTGGGCGGGAACAATTTCCAGCAGGCGCAATTCCGCTTCCACTTTCGCCAGCAACGCATTACCCACCCGGAATTTGCGCTGCATGATGCCCAGCACTTCAGCAACCACCGGCTCCCCGATGACCACTTCATGTTCCGTCAACAGCCGTTCGTAAAGTTCGGCGCAAAGTCCCCGCGTGGCCAACGCGCTGACCAGCACATTGGTGTCGAGGAACACCCTCACGAGATGGCCTTGAACACGTCCTCGTCGGTCAGCAAGCCGCTTTGTTCGGCCAGCGGCATCACTTCACTGCGCACGGCACGGAAGCGCGCCAATGCCAACTGGCGGCGCAACGCCTCGCGCACGATGTCGCCCTTGGCGCGATGCGTGGCCGCCGCGTATTGCTTGAGTTCGCTCTCCAGCACGTCATCTATGCGTATGGTCAAAGTTGCGCTCATATAAACCTCCGGATTTAGGTGTGTTGCATTGTAACACAGCGTTTCATCCAATTCGCGCGGAGCTTCCCGGCGGCCGTTCGGAGGCCGTGCCTTTGGCCTGCAGCGGGATGGCGCAATTTCCTGAGCATTTCCAACAGCGCAGAACCAAACCCATGGGGTTAGAATGAATGATTTATCAAAAATACAATTTCTTATATAATCCAAGCCATGAAGGAACTTCGTTTTCGCGGAAGCTCACTCGATGATCTGCGCAAGTTCCCGGCGCTCATCGTGCGGGAATCTGGCTACCAGTTGGACAAGGTGCAAAACGGTAACGAGCCTACCGACTGGAAGCCGATGCCATCTATCGGCGAGGGCGTGAAAGAGATTCGGATACAGGACGAAGCCGGCGCCTTTCGCGTGATCTACCTGGCGAAGCTGGCCGATGCCGTCTATGTTCTTCACTGCTTCCAAAAAAAGACACCGCAGACCAGTCAGCAGGATATCAAACTGGCCCGAAAACGATTCAAAGACTTGATGAAGGAACAGCCATGAGCAAGGAACAGCGATTCGCCAGTGTGTGGGATGCCATCGAGGACACGCCGCAGCAGGCCGCCAGCATGCGCGCCCGGTCGGCACTGATGATGGAGCTTGAGAACATCATCAAGCGGCGCGGCATGACCCAAGCAGAAGCCGCCACCTTATTCGGCGTCACCCAGCCCCGTGTATCCGACTTGATGCGCGGCAAGATCAATCTATTTTCCCTGGATTGCCTGATCGACATGGCTACCGTCGCCGGTCTGGAGCCCCGCGTCACCATCAAGAAGCCGAAGTTGCCACGGAAGCGCGCGGACGAGGAACTGACGGCGGCCTGACGTCACCGCTACGGGTGCTATCTCACTCATTCAGCCAACGTCTGCGCGAATTATTTACGTATTATTGGGGCTGTGTTCGCATTGTTTTCCAGTGCACCGTACGTTCCCCGGTTGAGTGTGAGCCCCATGGGGTCAGAGTGAATTGGTTGCCGTTGGCATACCCTATAGAACGCGTATCAGGGCGAAGGCCAGGGCCAATCCAGTTGCTGCTGCGGTTGATTCTCTCTATGGCACCCGCTACAGTGTCGACGGCGAATTGCAAACGCCCAGCGGCAGACGGCCTCGGGTACGAACAATATGGATTCTTGAAGTGCGCGAGCGGATTGCCGCCTGAACTGTAATATTCGGTTAACCGTCAGGGGGCACCGTCGTAATAATCGAGCCCGACCCTGAAGCTTCCATATCATTCATTATGCGTCATGAACCTACCATTCGTCAGGGAGTGCCGGCCGATATAGCGTGTCTCGCCGCTCTGGTCATTCAGGTGTGGCTTCACACCTATGCAACAGACGGCATCCGTAGCGCAATTGCTCGTTACGTTCTCTCCGAATTCACCACAGAGAAGTTCGCAGGCATCCTCGCCGACACAGAGTCGCAGTTGCTGGTCGCTGAGATGAACCAACACCTCGTCGGTTACGCCTTGGTCAAGTTCGGCGCCGTATGCCCAACAAGCGCACTATCGAACATTGAACTTGCCACCCTCTATGTGCAGGAACACTTCACTCGATCGGGGCTGGGCTCCGCCTTGCTTGCACGCAGTCAAAATCTAGCTCGCGAGCGCACAGACGATGCGAAGCTTTGGCTCTCGGTCAACATTCGCAATGAGCGCGCCATTGCGTTCTACCGGAAGCACGGCTTTGAACCAGCAGGCACGACGCAATTCGAGTTTGGCGGGGAGCAGCACGAAAACCATGTCTTCCTCGCAGCAGACGCATAACCTTTTCATCGGGCGGATCAACAACCGGCTACGCCTGTTTCGGGCCATTCATGTCAAACCAAAATGTTTAGCAGGCAACCGCATGCATAGTCTTCACGGCAATGTCGCGTTGATCATTGGCGGCACCACCGGCATTGGCCTGGCCAGTGCAAAGGCTTTTGTCGCCAGCGGCGCCAGGGTCGTGGTGGCGGCGCGCAATCCGGAACGAGGTGCGGCGGCCGAATTGCAACTCCGCGCATTTGGCGATGCCGTCTTTCACCGGTGCGATGTGAGCGATCCGTGGTCCGTCGCCGAGCTCATCGCCTTTACTGTGGATCGTTTTGGTCAATTGAACTGCGCAATCAACAGTGCAGCATACGACTCGACACCTGCCGCCACTCACGAAATATCCTTCGAGGATGCCGGCAACACGCTGTCCACCGACGTGATGGGAGTGTTCACCTGCATGAAGTACCAAATTCAGGCCATGCTGCGGTCCGGCGGAGGCACCATCGTCAATGTTTCGTCGGTCAATGGCCTGTCCGGCGTGTCCTCCGCTGCCTTGTACAGCGCCGGCAAGCACGCGGTGATCGGCCTGACCCGCTCGGCGGCAAAGGAATATATTGCGCGGGGAATCCGCATCAACGCGGTCTGTCCGGGCGCCACCGAAACCCCGCGGCGCGTGCGCCGGACAGAACACCTCAGCCAGGACCAGCTGCTGGAACATCGGGAACAACTGGCGCTAGCCATCCCCATAGGCCGGCTTGCCAGGGCCGAAGAAATTGCCAATGCGATTCTGTGGCTGAGTTCGCCGGAATCGTCTTACGTGGTTGGCCACAGCCTCGTCGTGGACGGCGGCCTGCTCGCGTGAGCCCATTGCCCAATAGATTGCAGTGAGTTCCGGAATCTATCTGCGCCACCCGGAAATCGACGACCAGCGCGAGTTCCTGGCCTTGGTTCGCAACAGCCGCGCGCTGCACCACCCCTGGACGAGCGCACCATCCACGCCCGCGCAGTTTCGCGAATATGTCGACCGCATGGCACTGCCTGCGAACCGTGGCTTGCTGGTTTGCCGGCGCGACAGTGAGGGCATCGTCGGCGTCATCAACATTTCCAACATTGTTCATGGTCTATTCCGCAGCGGCTATCTCGGCTACTACGCATTCGCCGGGCACGAGCGCCAGGGGCTGATGCGCGAGGGCTTGCAGGCTGCGGTTCGCTACGCTTTCAATTCGCTCAAGCTGCATCGACTGGAAGCCAATATCCAACCAGGCAACGCAGCTTCCATCGCATTGGTGAAGTCGTGCGGCTTCACAATGGAAGGCTATTCGCCGCGCTACCTCAAGATTGGTGGCCGCTGGCGCGACCATCAGCGCTGGGCGATTCTTGCCAATTAGGCGCGGATCAGCCAGTCAAGCCGAATATTCCCGGAGTCCGGCATGCTTCATGGGTCCGCATTTCAGTCCGCGGTTCGCTGTGTTGATTTGCGTCAACGTCGTTCATCCTCATGAAAATATAATC
>CAYHXK010000116.1:0-1310 GCA_964360125.1 uncultured Sterolibacterium sp. | reverse complement strand
CGGCGGCTACATCCTCATCAACACCAATCGCAGTTTCGCCGAGCTGGGCCTCGGCGACTATGTGCGCGACTGGCCCGCGGAGCGCCTGCGCATCGTGGCGGCGACCGAAATCTCGGTGCGGCAGGTCGGCCGTCCGCTGCCCAACGTGCCCCTGCTCGGCGGCTTCGCGGCGCTGTCGGGGATCGTCACGCTGGCCTCGGTGTTCGCCGCGATCCGGCAAAAATTCTCCGGCAAGGTGGCCGCCGGCAATGTCTCCGCGGCCACCGAGGCGTACAACATGGTGCGGCTGGAGATGGGCGCAAGCTTGCACGGAGAAACCCAACATGCTTAAGCAAATCGAAGGCAGCCGCGCCGTCGCCGAGGCTGTCGGCCTGTGCCGTCCCGAGGTGATCTGCGCCTATCCGATCTCGCCGCAGACCCACATCGTCGAGGGGCTGGGCGAAATGGTGAAGTCGGGCGCACTGGGCAAGTGCGAATTCATCAACGTCGAATCCGAGTTCGCCGCCATGAGCGTGGCCATCGGCGCTTCCGCCGCCGGCGCGCGCGCCTATACCGCGACCGCCAGCCAGGGTCTGCTGTACATGGTCGAGGCGGTCTACAACGCCGCCGGCCTCGGCCTGCCGATCGTCATGACCGTCGCCAACCGCGCCATCGGCGCGCCGATCAACATCTGGAACGATCATTCCGACGCCATCTCGCAGCGCGACTCGGGCTGGATCCAACTCTTCGCCGAAACCAACCAGGAGGCCGTCGACCTGCATATCCAGGCCTTCCGCCTGGCGGAAGAACTCAGCCTGCCGATCATGGTGTGCATGGACGGCTTCATCCTCACCCACGCCTACGAGCGCGTCGATCTGCCGACGCAGGCCCAGGTCGATGCCTATCTGCCGCGCTACGAGCCGCGCCAGGTGCTCGACCCGGCCGAACCGGTATCGATCGGCGCGATGGTCGGGCCGGAAGCCTTCATGGAAGTGCGCTACCTTGCCCATGCCAAGCAGATGCAGGCGCTGGAACTCATCCCGCAACTGGCGGCCGAGTTCCAGGCGCAATTCGGCCGGGACAGCGGCGGACTGATCCACACCTACCGGGCCGAGGATGCCGAAACCATGATCGTCGCCATGGGTTCCCTGCTCGGCACCATCAAGGACACGGTGGACGAGATGCGCGAGGCCGGCCATCGGGTCGGCGTGCTGGGCATCACCAGCTACCGGCCATTTCCGCTGGCGCAGGTGAATGCCGCGCTGCGTCATGCACGTCGCGTCACCGTGCTGGAAAAAAGTCTGGCGGTGGGCATCGGCGGCATCCTCGCT
>CAYHXK010000115.1:0-7590 GCA_964360125.1 uncultured Sterolibacterium sp. | reverse complement strand
GCGCATTGTAATCGAAAACGGCGCTTGTCGCACATTACGGAAAATCACTTGACGGTCAGCGCCTGCCGAATCTGCTCCAGCGTACCGGGATCGTCGATGGTGGTCAGGTCGCCTGGATCGCGGCCTTCGGCGAGCGCCTGGATCGAGCGGCGCAGCATCTTGCCGGAACGCGTTTTGGGCAGGCCGGCGATAAACAGCACGCGCGCCGGACGGGCGATGGCGCCGAGCAGGCCGTCGACCGTCGCCATGATTTCCTTCTCCAGCCGCTTGCGGCCTTCCACCGTGGCCACCAGCGCGTTGTCCTTGACCACCGCAAAAGCCATCGGCACCTGCCCTTTGAGCTGATCGGCGACTCCCACCACCGCCACTTCGGCGATGGCCGCATGGGCTTGCACCGCCTCCTCGATTTCGCGGGTGCCGAGGCGGTGACCGGCGACGTTGATGACATCGTCGGTGCGGCCGAGAATGCTGTAGTAACCATCCTGGTCGCGGATGCCCCAGTCGAACGAGGAATACACCTGCGGTTGCTTGAACAGCGTGAAATAGGTGCTGACGAAACGCGCGTCGTCGCCCCAGATGGTGGACAGACAGCCCGGCGGCAACGGCGGCAGCACGCCGACCACGGCCTTCTCGTCGGGACCGGCCTCGCTGCCGTCCTCGCGGAACAGCTTGAGCTGGTAGCCATACACCGGGAATGCCGGCGAGCCGAGCTTGATCCTGGTCTGCTCCACGCCCGGCGCCGCGGAAAGCATCGGCCAGCCGGTCTCGGTCTGCCAGTAATGGTCGATCACGGGCTTGTCCAGTTCGCGCATGATCCACTCGTGAGTCGTCTGGTCGAGCGGCTCGCCGGCGAGGAACAGGTGCTTGAGCGAGGACAGGTCGTACTGGTGCAGGAAGGCCGGATCGTGTTTTTTCAGCACGCGGATCGCCGTCGGCGCCGAGAACATCACATTCACCCGGTGCTTCTCGACGATCTGCCACCAGATGCCGGCATCCGGACGGATCGGCGTGCCTTCGTACATGACGGTCGCCATGCCGGCGATCAGCGGCCCGTAGATGATGTAGGAATGGCCGACCACCCAGCCGATGTCGGAGGTGGAGAACATGGTCTCGCCAATCCCGCCGCAGTAGATGCGCTGCATCGACGAGGCCAGCGCCACGGCATAGCCGCCGACGTCGCGCTGCACGCCCTTGGGCTTGCCGGTGGTGCCCGAGGTGTACAGGATGTAGGACGGCTCGTTGGATTCCAGCCAGGCGATCGGCACTTCGGCGTCCAGGTGCTGGTCACGCAGCGTTGCGTAATCGACGTCGCGGCCGGCGACGAGCTGCATGTCCCGGTCGATGCCGCGATTCACCAGCAGCACTTTGGCCGGCGGAAACTTGGCCAGCGTGCATGCCTCGTCCACCAGATGCTTGTAGGGTACCGCCTTGCCGGCGCGCATGCCGGCGTCGGCGGAGACCATCAGCAACGGCTTGGCGTCGTCGATGCGGGTAGCCAGCGAGGCGGCGGCAAAACCGCCGAACACGACAGAGTGGATGGCGCCGATGCGCGCGCAGGCGAGCATGGCGAAGCAAGCCTCGGCGATCATCGGCAGGTAGATCAGCACCCGGTCGCCGCGCTTCACGCCGAGGCTCTGCATGACCGCGGCCATGCGCATCACTTCGGTCTTCAGTTCGGCGAAGCTGTAGATTTTTTCAACGCCGGTCTCGGTGGAGATGAAAATCAGGGCGCGCGCGTCCGGCCGCTTCTCCGCATGCCGGTCGACGGCGTTGTAGCAAAGATTGGTCTCGCCGCCGCAGAACCAGCGGGCAAACGGCGGGCGGGAGTAATCGAGGATTTGTTGCGGCGGCTTGTGCCAGGCGATGAGTTTGGCCTCTTCGGCCCAGAAGTCTTCCGGCTGCTCGATGGAACGCTGATAAAACGCCTGGTAGCTGCTCATGGTATCTCCCCGGTGGTTCTTCGCATCTTCCGATCGCACGCCAACAGCGTGCGTCAAGCCCTTTCCGTCATCCCGCGATATCCACCACGATGCGGCCCTTGGCGCGCCCCTTGAGGAAATCGTCGAACACCGTCGGCAACTGGTCGAAGGCGATGCTGCGCGTCATCTGCTCCATATGCGCCGGACGCATGTCGCTCGCCAGGCGCCGCCACACCTCGGCGCGCTGCGGCATCGGGCAGTTCACCGAATCGATGCCCAGCAGGCTTACGCCGCGCAGGATGAAGGGCATCACCGTGGTGTTGAGCTTATGGCTGGCGGCCAGGCCGATGCTCGCCAGGGTGCCGCCGATTTGCATGGTGCTGGCCATCCAGGCCAGCACCTCGCCGCCCAGATTGTCCACCGCGCCGGCCCACAGCGCCTTGTCGAGCGGCTTGATCTTGGCGAGGTCGAGCGATTGGCGCAGCATCACTTCCTTGGCGCCGATATCCGTCAGGTAGTCCATCTCGGCCTGCTTGCCGGTCAGGGCGACCACGTGGTAGCCCAGCTTGGCAAGCACCTTGATCGCCACGCTGCCGACGCCGCCGGTGGCGCCGCTGACGATCACCGGGCCGTTGCCGGGCTTGAGGCCGTTGGCTTCCATGCGCAGCACGGCCAACCCCGCGGTAAACCCGGCGGTGCCGAAGGCCATGGCTTCCCTGGGCGTCATGCCCTGCGGCAGCTTCACCACCCAGTCGGCCGGTATCCGTGCAACTTCGGCATAACCGCCATGATGAGCGACGCCGATGTCGTAGCTGGTGGCCAGCACCGCGTCGCCCTTGGCGAAGCGCGGATCGCGGCTGTCGGTGACGATGCCGGCGAGATCGATGCCGCCGACGCAGGGGAAGCGCCGGACGATCTTGCCGGCCCCGGTCGCCGCCAGCGCGTCCTTGTAATTGACGCTGGAGTAGGCGACCCTGATCGTCACTTCGCCGGGATCGAGTTGCTCATCGTTCATATCGACAAAACGGCTGACCACCTTGCCGTCTTCCTGATTGATCAGATAGGCCTTGAAACTCATGGAATGCTCCTTATGGCGGATCGGCGAAATGCTGCCCCGATAGGTGATTACCAGTCAATTATACGCAAGCGATTCTGACAAATGGCTGAATAGGTTCGCGGGGTTTACAGTATCGAGGCAGGCGAATATAGTCCGTTCCCATGCTATTTTGTGCCTTCATGCGACGCCCCGGCACCTTGTTTCTGGCAGGCCTCAGCGTACTCTATCTGTTCGCCGCCCCGGCCCGCGCCGAGGAGCCTGACGCGAGCGCTCAGCCGGCGCAAGAAATGCAATTGAAGGCAGCCATATCGTTGTCCTCCTTGTTCGAGCGCGCCAGCGCCAGCACCGGCAAGACGGTGACGCGCGCCCTCGATCTGCTCGGCATCCGTTACCGTCGCGGCGGCAGCTTGCCGGAAACCGGCTTCGATTGCAGCGGCTTCGTCGGCTATGTGTTCCGCGAGGGGCTCGGCATGGTCCTGCCGCGCACCTCGCGCGAGATCAGCAAGAGTGGCGAGATGGTGAACAAGAGCGATCTGCAGCCGGGCGACCTGGTGTTTTTCAACACCCTGCGCCGCACCTTCTCCCATGTCGGCATCTATCTCGGCGACCACCGCTTCGTGCATGCACCGGCCAGCGGCGGCGCAGTGCGTATCGAGGACATGCGCAGCCGCTAATGGGACAAGCGCTACAGCGGCGCGCGGCGCATCGCCGACGAGCAGGGCTAAGTCTTAGCGCCCCGCGCGCAGCCGGGCGAGTTTCGCCTTCAGCTCCGGCAGTGCCGCCGCCACCGCTTTCTCCCCTTCCAGCACCGCCAGATGGCGATCCTGAAAATCCATCGCGCGGATCTCCGGCGTATGCGGGCGGATCACCATGTCCGCCTCGGGCAGTTCGCGCCGGCTGATCGACTGGCTCATGATCGAGAAGGTCTGCAACATTACGTCGATGGTGCTTTGTGTTTTTCCGTATTTCGGCAGGGCCGAGATGTCCACGGCGATGACGAAATCCGCCCCCAGCATGCGCGCGATGCGCACCGGCACCGGACTGACCAGGCCGCCATCGACAAATTCCCGGCCGTTGATGGCGACCGGCTGGAACAGGCCCGGCACGCTGCTCGAGGCGCGCACCGCCATGCCGGTATTGCCGGTGCGGAACACCACTGCCTCGCCGCTTTGCAGGTCGGTGGCAACTACCGCGAACAGCTTGCCGAGCTTCTCCAGCGGGCGCTGGCCTATGGCGGTATTGACGAAGGATTGCAGCGCTTCCCCCTTGAGTACCCCGCGGTCGGGCAGGGACCAGTCGGAAATCTGGCTCTCCTCCATTTGTAATACCAGTTTCTGCAGCTCGAAGCCGCTGTGGCCGGCGGCATACAGTGCGCCGACGACTGCCCCGGCACTGGTGCCGACGACGATATCGGGCACGATGCCCTGCGCCTCCAACGCCTTGATCACGCCGACATGCGCGAAGCCCCGCGCCGCGCCGCCGCCCAGGGCCAGGGCAATTTTCGGCGCCGGTTGGGGCGCCACAGCCGGCGGCGGCGGGGGAAGCGTGGGCGCTGTGGCGCAAGCGCCCAGCAGGGCTGCGAGCGCCAGGAGCGCTGCCAGCCGGAGCAGACGAAAGCGAAGTGAAATTATTTTCATGATGCCGACAATTTTATCCCGGCTGCGTCTGTTCCGCGTCGGCGGTTGCGCTAGAATTTTCCATGCTGCAAACCAGTGATGTTCCCATTCGGTGAAATACCCATGCCCGTGCTTCGCTTCGATTGCCGCTATCGCTTAGGATTGCCATGATTCCCTGGCTGACGAGTGCTCACCGCTTTCCCCCGGTCGAGACGGCGCTGGCCGAGCCCAATGGATTGCTTGCCGCCGGCGGCGACCTGACCGCCGGGCGTTTGCTGGCCGCCTACCGCCAGGGCATCTTCCCCTGGTTTGCGCCGGGCGAGCCTTTGCTGTGGTGGAGCCCAGACCCGCGCATGGTGCTGTTTCCCAATGAACTCAAGCTCTCCCGCTCGCTGGCCAGGACCTTGAAAAACGCCGACTACCAGATCCGCCTCGACTCGGCCTTTGCCCAGGTGATCGCGGCCTGTGCCGAACCGCGCGAAGCAGGCGGCGGCACCTGGATCAGCGCCGAGATGCAGGTCGCCTATCTGCGCCTGCATGACCTGGGCTACGCCCATTCGGTCGAGACCTGGAGCCAGGAGGGCGGGAAGAGCACGCTGACCGGCGGTCTCTACGGCATCGCCATCGGTCGCGTATTCTATGGCGAATCGATGTTCTCGCAGCGTAGCGACGCCTCCAAGATTGCCCTGGCGCATCTTTGCCGCTTACTTGAAAAACGCGGATTTACCGTGATAGATTGTCAGATGAATACGTCGCACCTCGCCTCCCTGGGCGCGCGCGAAATTCCGCGGCGCGAATTTGTCGCCGGGTTGGCGGACTGGTCCGCCGAGCACCATGTGGCGGAGCGCTGGCCGAGGGATGCGGCACAACATCTGTATCGCAAGCAACCATGACCAAGCTGAATGAACTCCCCTTCTCGCAGATCCAGTTTTACGCCACCGCACCCTACGGTTGTTCTTATCTGCCCAACCGCGTCGCCCGTTCACAGGTTGCCACGCCCAGCCACCTGATCGACCTGGCGACCTATGGCGAACTGGTGCGCGCCGGCTTCCGCCGCAGCGGCGTATTCACCTACCGGCCGTATTGCGATGCCTGCAGCGAATGCGTGCCGGTACGCCTTTGCGTCGAAGGATTCAGGGCCAGCCGCAGTCAACGCCGGGCATTGAAACGTCACGCCGACATGGTGGTCGAGGAGCGTTCGCTGATATTTCGTGAAGAACACTACATGCTCTATCAGCGTTATCAGGCGGCGCGCCATAGCGGCGGCGGCATGGATCAGGACAACCGCGACCAGTATTCCCACTTTCTGCTGAAAACCCATGTCGATAGCCGCCTGATCGAATTTCGCGCCGGCGCGGCGGACGGGCCGCTGCGCATGATCAGCATCATCGATCTGCTGCCCGATGGCCTGTCCTCGGTTTATACCTTCTATGATCCCGACTTGTCCGGCGCCAGCCTGGGCACTTATGGCGTACTCTGGCAGGCGGCGCAATGCGCCCATCTCGGCCTGCCTTACCTGTATCTTGGCTACTGGATCCGCAACAGCCCGAAGATGGCCTACAAAGCCAATTTCCGACCGCTCCAAGGACTGCTGCGCGGGAGTTGGAGGTTGCTGGGCGACGCGGACTTCAACGCCCCAGGATGAAGCCTAGAAGTCTTTCACCAGTATCTTGGAGCGGCGCCGGTAATTGTAGAGTTCGCGCTTGGCGTCGGGCAGTGCTTCGACGCCCCTTTCGGTAAAGCCGCGCTCGATGAACCAGTGCGCGGTGCGGGTGGTCAGCACGAACAGCCGCTTCAATTTGAGTTTCCTGGCGCGGGCTTCGAGATGCTTGCGCAACTGGTCGCCATAGCCGCCCCGGCGATATTCCGACATCACCGTGAAGCAGGCCATTTCGCCCGCCCGTTCCTTGCCTTTGACGGCGGAGAAGGGATACAGGGCGGCACAACCAATCACGATGCCATCGTGCTCGAGCACGGAGAAACGGCCGATTTCCATCTCCAGGCGTTCGCGGCCGCGCTTCACCAGCGTGCCATCCGCTTCGAGCGGCGCGATCAGCGCCAGGATCGCCCCGACATCCTCCACCGTGGCTTCGCGCAGGCGGGCCAGCGGCGTCCGCGTCATCACCGTGCCGACGCCCTCGCGGGTGAAGAACTCCATCAGCATCGCGCCATCGGCCAGGCGATCGAGAAAATGCACCCGACCGACACCGGCGCGACACGCGCGCACCGCGCCCGGCAGTACCCGCGCCAGTTCCGGCGCCTGCTTGATGCGGCGCGACAGAAGTTTCTCGACATCGTCGACAGTGACCGCATCGCGCAAATCGCCTTGCTTGTCGACCACGCCGGGCGCGCTGCACAGGAAGATCAGCTTGTCCGCCTGCAGGGCCACGGCGACGGCTTCCGCCACTTCCTCCCAGGCCAGATTGAAAATCTCGCCGGTCGGCGAGACGCCCAGCGGAGTAACCAGCACCACGTTTTGCTGATCCAGGTCGGCCTTGATTTCATCGGCGATGATCTTGCGCACGGCGCCGGTGTAGAGATAGTCAACTCCGCCGACCACGCCCACCGGCTTGGCGGTGATGAAGTTGCCGCCGGTGACGCGCATCCAGGCGCCGGCCATCGGGGTGTTCGGCAGTCCCTGCGAGAGCAGCGCCTCGATCTCGATGCGCGTCACGCCCATGGCGCTCTTGACGCATTCCAGCGCAGCGCCGTCGGTGACCCGCAGGCCCTTGTGAAAACGCGGCTTGAGTCCGCGCCGCAGCATCTCGGTATCGATTTGCGGCCGCGCCCCATGCACCAGCACCAGGCGGATCCCCAGGCTCGCCAGCAGGTTGAAGTCCTGCGCCAGCGCCTGTGCCGCTGTGCCCTCCAGCACCTCGCCGCCGAAGGCGATGACGAAGGTGCGCC
Organism: uncultured Sterolibacterium sp.; assembly: GCA_964360125.1. Lineage (GTDB taxonomy): Bacteria > Pseudomonadota > Gammaproteobacteria > Burkholderiales > Rhodocyclaceae > JACRAR01. Next base: position 91 of record CAYHXK010000115.1, on the reverse strand, counting down.
CGCGAAAGGCATGGATGTAGGGCGCCGCCTGGCGTACCCAGGCGACCAGTGCCGAGCCGACCTGCTCCTCAGTTTCTGCAACCATGCCAGT
>CAYHXK010000114.1:0-7602 GCA_964360125.1 uncultured Sterolibacterium sp. | reverse complement strand
TTGGCGCTGGCCGGTACCGCCGCCTACAATCGCCAGGACTTCACGGAAGCGACACGCTACTGGGAACAATTGCTCAAACTGCTGCCGCCGGAATCGGAGGATGCCAGGGGGCTCACCGCCACGCTTGCGGAGATTCGCGGAAAAAGCGGTGAAAAAATGGCCAGGAGCGATGCCAGGAGCGCCGACCAGCCTGTGGCGAAGTCCGGAGCCGAAAAATCCGGACAGGCCGCCGCCGGAAAATCGGTCAGCGGGAGCGTGACTCTTGCCCCGGCGCTGGCCGGCAAGGTGCAAGCCGGCGATACCTTGTTCGTCTACGCCCGTCCGGCCGAAGGTTCGCGCATGCCGCTGGCAGTCCTGCGCGTCAAGGCCAGCGACCTGCCCCTGACTTTCACCCTCGACGACTCGATGGCCATCAGCCCTGAACTGAAACTTTCAGGCGCCGCGCTGGTGAAGATCGATGCGCGCGTATCCAAATCGGGACAGGCCATGCCGCAGCCGGGCGACCTGATCGGCGAGAGCGCTCCTATCAAGCCCGGTGCCAAGGGCATCAAGCTGAGTATCGACCAGGTTAAGCAATAAGCAGGTCAAGATGTTGCGATGAAAATACAGGGCGGCTCGGGTTGATTCCCTGGCCGCCCTGTTTTTATGCCGCTGCGATGCGCGGGGCTATTGCTTCTTCTCTTCCGGCCGCAACTCGATTGCGCCTTCCTTGGCCGCGCCGATGGACTGATTGATCGGCGGCAGGGAGTGGGCGATGCCCTTGTGGCAGTCGATGCAGGTCTTGCCCTCGCCGAAACCCTTCTGGTGGAGGGCACTCGAGCGACGGCCCTGCTCGCCATAATCCATGTATTCGAAATTGTGGCAGTTGCGGCATTCGCGCGAATCGGTGGCCTTCATCCGGTCCCATTCGATCTGGGCGAGGATGGCGCGCTTGGCATTGAACTTCTCCGGCGTGTCGATGCTGCCGAGCAGCTTATGAAACACTTCATTGGACGCCCGGATCTTGCGGATGATCTTGTGCGTCCAGTCTTTCGGCACGTGGCAATCCGGGCAGGTGGCGCGCACCCCGGTGCGGTTCTGGTAGTGGATGGTGTTGCGATATTCCTTGTACACGTTCTCCTCCATCTCGTGGCAGGAGATACAGAAGGTTTCCGTGTTGGTCAGCTCGAGCACGGTATTGAAACCGCCCCAGAAGACGATGCCGCCGATAAAGGCCAGGCCGAGGCCGCTGAAGGCCAGCAGTTTGAAACGCCGCCACAGGCTGATTATGTCTGGTGCATTCATTTGGGATTTCCCTTTCCACGGCCGCAGCCGGATTAACGCAGTCCTTCGGCCTTCCTGAAGGTGTTGGAGACCAGCGGTGGCGCATCGGTCTGCGGCACATGGCATTGGGTGCAGAAATAGCGACGCGGCGAGAGGTTGTCGAGATCCTTGCCCTCGCTATTCTTGAAGTGGGTCAGGCCGATCTTGGTTGCGCCGGCCTCCTTGTATTTAGACCAGGCATGACAGTCCATGCACTTGTTGAAATTCGTGGTGATATTGTAATTTCTCACCGAATGCGGGATCAGAGGCGGCTGCTGGAGGTAATCGCGCGGGATCGGCGGCCTATCCTTCTCCTGCTTGAACATGTCGGGCACGGGCGTCTTGTCGATGGGCGTGGCGCCGCGCAGGGACTGCACCGCGCCGCCTTCGGCGGCAAACGTCAGGGTGGTCGCCGCCAGCAGGCCGACGGCCAGGGCAAGCATATGCTGCATTGGTTGGATTTTGGTCATGATCCGCTCCTCTGATCGAATCGGGTGGCAAAACGGAATACATCCTTGCTGCAAACATCGATGCAACGACCGCAATTGTTGCACTCGGAAAAAGTGATGAGCGGGCTTTCCTGGCCGACTTTCTTCAATGCCGGGCGGATCACCTGTGGTTCGGGGCAGACTGCGAAACAATCCAGGCAGTCGTTGCAGAAATTGCGCCTGGCCGCTGAAACGCGCAGCAGCGCGGTTTTTCCGAGCAAGGCGTAGCACGCGCCCATCGGGCAGACATGACCACACCAGCCGCGGCTGGCGATCAGCAGGTCGAACAGGAACACGGCCGCGATCAGCAGCCAGCCCAAGCCCATGCCGAAGAGCAAGCCGCGATGCAGCAGGGAAACCGGATTCACCAGTTCCCAGGCGAGACTGCCGGTCACGGCGGCAACCGCCAGCGTGCCGGCCAGCAGCCACCAGCGGGTGGCGGCGGCCGGGGCGCGACCGGTCTTGATGCCGAGCCGGCGGCGCAACCAGGCGGCGCTGTCGGTCAGCACATTGACCGGACAGACCCACGCGCAATACACCCGGCCGCCGACCAGTAAGTAAAAGCCGGTGACGACGGCGACGCCGATCAGTGCTTGGGTTTCCGGCCAGTGAAGTGCCGCCAGCGATTGCAGGAAAATAAACGGATCGGTCAAGGGCAAAATTCCCAGTGTCAGGCTGGAGCTCAGGTTGCCCTTGACGACCCAGACCTGCAGCCAGGGGCCGGCAAGAAATAGCGCGATGATGCCGAACTGCGAAATTCGCCGCAACAGCAGCCACTTGTGCGCCGCCAGCCAGCCTTTGGCGAGCACCGCTTCGCGGCCGGGTCGCTTGGTGACGGTTGTATTCATGGCGGCGTGCCTTCCGGTCGGCGCGTCGGCAGTTGCAGCACCTCGTTGAGGAAGGAACCGCCGTGTTTCTGTTTTTCCTCCCAGCCCTTGCGATAGTGGTGTCCCAGCTCTCCCTGCGCCAGTTTCAGTGGCAATACCTTGATCGCCGCTGCTTCCAGCACGCAGGATTTTTCGCATTTGCCGCATCCCGTGCAATGCTCCGAATGCACCGTGGGAATCAACATGGCATGCCGGTCGGAGCGTTGGTTGTGGCGCATGACCAGGGTGATCGCCTTGCCGATCGCCGGGCAGACGCGGTAGCAGACGTCGCAACGCAGACCGAGAAAATTCAGACAATTTTCCTGATCGACCAGTACCGCCAGCCCCATTCTCGACTTGTTGATATCGGTGAGCTGCTGGTCCAGCGCGCCGCTCGGACAGGCTTTGACGCAAGGGATGTTTTCGCACATCTCGCAGGGAATCTTGCGCGCCGCGAAGTAGGGCGTGCCGCTGGCAATGCCATCCCCCAGTGCGCCGAGTTTCAATGTGTCGTAAGGACAGTCGCGCACGCACAGGCCGCAACGCAGGCAGGCCGAGAGGAACTGGTTCTCCGCCAGGGCGCCGGGTGGGCGCAGCGCCATTGCCGGCAGGGCGCTGGTCTGCTGCGAGTAAAGTCCCAGGCCGAGCGATAGCAGCGTCGCGCCGCCGGCCGCGGCCGCGATGTTGTTGAGAAAACGCCGTCGCGCCTGGCTGGCGGGGGTTGTTTCCATTCGGCTGGGAGTGGGGCTGGGCCGGGTCATGGCGGTTGGTTCGGATCATCGATTTCAGATCCTGGTGATCTTCACCGCGCACTTCTTGTAGTCGGTTTCCTTGGAGATGGGACAGGTGGCGTCCAGCGTCAGCTTGTTCACCAGCCGCGATTCGTCGAAGAAGGGAACGAAAATCAGGCCCATCGGCGGTTTGTTGCGCCCGCGCGTTTCGACGCGGGCGATCATCTCGCCGCGACGCGAAGTGACTTTGCATTCCATGCCGCGCTGCAGGCCGCGCTTCTTGGCGTCGTCGGGATGGATGAAGATGACGGCTTCCGGCACCGCCTTGTGCAGTTCGGCGACGCGCCGCGTCATGCTGCCGGTGTGCCAGTGTTCCAATACCCGTCCGGTGCACAGCCAGAGGTCGAAATCCTTGTCCGGCGCTTCCGCCGCGGGCTGGTAGGGCAGGGCGAAGATGACGGCTTTGCCGTCCTTGTGGCCGTAGAACTTCACGCCTTCGCCAGGCTTGACATAGGAGTCGTAGCCCTCGCGGAAGCGCCACAGGGTCTCCTTGCCGCCCACCACCGGCCAGCGCAGGCCGCGTGCCTTGTGGTACATGTCGAAGTCGGCCAGATCGTGGCCATGGCCGCGGCCGAACTGCGCATATTCCTCGAACAGGCCTTTCTGTACGTAGTAGCCGAAGGCCGTCGATTCGTCGTTGCTGTAGTTCTTGATGGCGTGATCGTTGACTTTCTTCAGCTCGGCCAGGGGAAATTTATTCACCACGCCGTTCTTGAACAGGATGTCATACAGGGTTTTCCCCCGGTACTCGGGTTTCTTGGCGATCAGTTCGGCCGGCCAGACTTCCTCGACCTTGAAACGCTTGGCAAACTCCATGTACTGCCACAGATCGGAGCGCGATTCGCCGGGCGCCTTGACCTGCTGGCGCCAGAACTGGGTGCGGCGTTCGGCGTTGCCATAGGCGCCTTCCTTTTCCACCCACATGGCGGAAGGCAGGATCAGGTCGGCCGCCATCGTGGATACCGTCGGGTAGGCATCGGCGACGACGATGAAGGTCTCCGGATTGCGCCAGCCGGGATAAATTTCGCCGTTGATGTTCGGTCCGGCCTGCATGTTGTTGGTGGTGCTGGTCCAGTAGCACTTGAGCTTGCCGTCCTTCAGGGCGCGCGACTGGGCCACGGCGTGCAAGCCGATCTTGTCGTTGAGCGTTCCCTCCGGCAGCTTCCAGATGCCCTCGCTGAACTTGCGGTGCTCGGGATTGGTCACCACCATGTCGGCGGGCAGGCGGTGGGCGAAGGTGCCGACTTCGCGCGCCGTGCCGCAGGCCGAGGGCTGGCCGGTCAGGGAGAAAGGGCCGTTGCCCGGCTCGGAAATCTTGCCGAGCAGCAGGTGCACGTTGTAGATCATGTTGTTGGCCCAAGTGCCGCGCGTGTGCTGGTTGAAACCCATGGTCCAGAACGAGACGATCTTGCGCTTCGGGTCGGCATACAACTCGGCCAGTGCTTTCAATTCCTTCTCCGGCACGCCGGAAAGTTTCGAAGTCTTTTCCAGCGTGTACTCGGATACGAATTTGGCGAACTCGTCGAAGGTGATCGGGTCGGATTTTCCCGTATCGCCTTTCGGCTTGCCATCGGCGCCGGGATAGCCGTTGCTGGTGGCATCCTTCTCCAGCGCGTGTCCGGGACGCAGGCCGTAGCCGATGTCGGTGGCGCTTTTCTTGAAGTTGACGTGCTTCTTGACGAACTCCTTGTTGACCTTGCCGCTGCTGATGATGTGGTGGCAGAGGTAGTTGAGGATGGCCAGGTCGGTCTGCGGCGAGAATACCATCGGCATGTCGGCGAGATCGAAGCTGCGATGCTCGTAAGTAGACAGCACCGCCACCTTGCAGGCCGGGTGCGTCAGGCGGCGGTCGGTGATGCGCGACCAGAGGATGGGGTGCATCTCGGCCATGTTCGAGCCCCACAGCACGAAGGCGTCGGCCTGCTCGATGTCGTCGTAACAGCCCATCGGCTCGTCGATGCCGAAGCTGCGCATGAACCCGGCGACCGCCGAGGCCATGCAGTGGCGCGCGTTGGGATCGAGGTTGTTGGAGCGGAAGCCGGCCTTCATCAGCTTGACGGCGGCATAGCCTTCCCAGATCGTCCATTGCCCGGAACCGAACATCCCGACGCCGGCGGGGCCGTCCCTCTTCAGCGTTTCTTTCCACTTCAGGGCCATGATGTCGAAGGCCTCGTCCCACGACACCGGCGCGAATTCGCCGTTCTTGTCGTATTTGCCGTTCTTCTTGCGCAACAGCGGCTTGGTCAGGCGATCCCCGCCGTACATGATCTTCGACAGGAAGTAGCCCTTGATGCAGTTGAGGCCGCGATTCACCGGGGAATCCGGGTCGCCCTGGGTGGCCACCACCCGGCCGTTCTGGGTGCCGACCAGAACCGAGCAGCCGGTTCCGCAAAAACGGCAGGCCGCTTTGTCCCAGCGGATATTGTGGCCTTCCTCCGCTGTTTCCTTGCCATTGGCGGCCAGCGCCAGCTTGGCCGGCAGGCCGATGCCCGCCGCGCCGGCCGCGGCCGCGGCGGCATTGGCCTTGATGAATTCGCGTCGATTGAGTGTCATGCTTGGGTCTCCGCTGATTCGACGACCGTCCCTGGGATGTCGTCGCTGAATTGATAGACGAGGGATGCCGACATGGCGCCCTCGACCAGATGCACCTGGAGCAGCGAGTCTTGCGTCGACCAGCCTGCTCCATCCTCCACCGTCACCACCATGCGGCCGCCGTCGTCTTCGACATGCAGTTCCACGCCGGGGATGGCCAGCAGGCGACCACGCACGGCGGCTTGCTGCCCTGGCTGCGCGCGTACGATTACGCCGGAAATGTTCATGCTCCGCTCCTTTTTCTATGATTGGTTGACGGCTATGGCAGCGCTCGGACAGACGCCGATACAGGCGCCGCAGCCGGTGCATGCCGCTGCATCGAGTTCCGGCCGGGCCGCGCCGCCCAGCCGCGGGCGAAAACGGATCGCTCCCGCGTTGCAGCGATCGCCGCAGGAACGGCAAACGATGTCCTTCAATGCCAGGCAGGCCTCTCCGATGGCCGCCTTGAGCCGCCACGGGGGAGCGTCTGCCGCAACCTTCAGCGCGGCAGGCTGGCAGGCGGCCGCGCATTCGCCGCAGAAAGTACACTCGCCAGTGCCCAGGCGAAAATCGATGGTCGGAAAGCCGGCTGCGCCGCGCACCATGATCCGGCTCGGGCACACCCCGATACAGGCGTCGCAACGGGTACAGGCCTGCTCAAAGGTAGGGGAGGTTAACGCCCAAGGCGGCCTAATTTCAGCAGGCTGGAGGGAGAAGCTTCCGCGCAGGAAGGCGCGGCGGGAAATTGTTATGGAGATACTTTCGGACACACATTCGTACCTGAACTATTTGTAACAATTTTGCTGCTTTAAACCAAGACAGTCATTGATCAGGGTCAAAAAATTACTTCAGGCTTGTACAGGCACTGAAAACACTTTCGAAACAGAGCCATGCAATTTTGAGGGCGTGGTGGAATCATCCTGACCATCAGTACATTACCAAATTGTAATGTTCTTTGACCCAGCTCAAAACGCAGATTATTAGATTTTGCTAATATGATTTTATCCCCGCTCGGCAAAATGATTGCGACTCGCGCAATCTTGGGCGGCGGATTCTTGCCATTGGAGTCATTATGAAAAAGATCATCGGTGGATTCATATTGGGCGTTGCATTTTTCGGCGTCCTGGCGTGGAACATGGCGGGCGGCCTGATGTTCGTCGAAAGGGCCAGCCCTTTCGGGATGGACGAGACTATCGCGCGCATCCAGCACAACATCCTCAACAGCGGCACCGGCTGGACGCTCTCCGGTCTGCGCAATCCGGGACGCGCCGTGCAAATGGACGGCGGCAACGTCTTGCCGGTGGTGATGGTCGAGGCATGCAGCACCCGTTACTCCGGGCCGATACTCAAGGACGATAGCATCCGCTTCCTCTCGATCCTGATGCCCTGCAAGATTGCCGTCTACAAGAAGAATGACGGCAAGGTGTATATCGCCAACATGAACGCCGGGCTGATGGGCAAGATGTTCGGTCCCCTGGTCGGCGAAATCATGGGCAAGGTCGCGGAGGACCAGGCGAAATTCATCGTGATGGACCCCAGCAAACCGGCGCCGCAGATGGTCGTGCCCAAGGCTGCTGAAGGCGG
>CAYHXK010000113.1:0-7605 GCA_964360125.1 uncultured Sterolibacterium sp. | reverse complement strand
AGCCGCTCAAGGGCGCGCGCATCACCGGCTCGCTGCACATGACCATCCAGACCGCCGTGCTGATCGAGACGCTGACCGCGCTCGGCGCGCAAGTGCGCTGGGCCTCCTGCAACATCTTCTCGACCCAGGACCACGCCGCCGCCGCCATTGCCGCCGGCGGTACGCCGGTATTCGCCGTCAAGGGCGAATCGCTGGCCGACTACTGGGATTACACGCACCGCATTTTCGAGTGGCCGGCTATTGACGGAAAAGCGGGCTACTCCAACATGATCCTCGACGACGGCGGCGACGCCACGCTGTTGCTGCATCTTGGCAGCCGCGCCGAGAAGGACATCTCGGTGCTCGATAAGCCGGACAGCGAGGAAGCCCGAGTGCTGTTTGCCAGCATCAAGGCCAAGCTGGCCGTTGACAAAACCTGGTACTCGACGCGCCTGGCGCAGGTCAAGGGGGTCACCGAGGAAACCACCACCGGCGTGCATCGCCTCTACCAGATGCACGAGCGCGGCGAATTGAAAATCCCGGCGATCAACGTCAATGATTCGGTGACCAAGTCTAAGTTCGACAACCTCTACGGCTGCCGCGAGTCGCTGGTCGACGGCATCAAGCGCGCCACCGACGTGATGATCGCCGGCAAGGTCGCCCTGATCGCCGGCTACGGCGATGTCGGCAAGGGCTCGGCGCAGGCCATGCGCGCCCTGTCCGCACAGGTGTGGGTCACCGAGATCGATCCGATCTGCGCGTTGCAGGCGGCCATGGAAGGCTACCGCGTGGTCACCATGGACTACGCCTGCGACAAGGCCGACATCTTCGTCACCTGCACCGGCAACGTCCATGTCATCGACCATGACCACATGGCGAAGATGAAGGATCAGGCCATCGTCTGCAACATCGGCCACTTCGACAGCGAGATCAATGTCGCCTCGATCGAGAAGTACCAGTGGGAGGAGATCAAGCCGCAGGTCGACCACGTCATCTTCCCCGATGGCAAGCGCATCATCCTGCTGGCCAAGGGCCGCCTGGTTAACCTCGGCTGCGGCACGGGGCACCCGAGCTACGTCATGTCCTCGTCGTTCGCCAACCAGACCATCGCGCAGATCGAGTTGTTCACCCGCAACGCCGACTACCCGGTGGGCGTGTATGTGTTGCCCAAGCACCTCGACGAGAAGGTGGCGCGCCTGCAACTGAGGAAACTCAACGCCATGCTGTCGACCCTGACCGACCAGCAGGCCGCCTACATCGGCGTGCCCAAGCAAGGCCCGTACAAGGCGGACAGCTACCGCTATTGACAAACCAACCTTGGGAATCCATTATGGAGCCAATATGGCTCCATAATGGATTGAAATAATGCCCAACCTCTCAATCAAGGACGTACCCGAGACGCTGGCGGAGAAGCTCCGTCAGCGAGCTGCGCGCAACCATCGCAGCCTCCAGGGGGAATTGATGGCCTTGCTCGATGCGGCGGCGAATCAACCCATGGCGACGGCGACTCCGCCCCGCTCAACGGCCGTCTCCGCACCCCGGCCAACCCATGTCGTTACCGTGGATACGCCTGCCACGGCGGATCAGGATGACCTGCTGGCCGAGCTCGATGCCATCGTTGCCGGCAGCCAATGGGGCAACGCGCCTCTCCTGACGCGGGAACAAGTTCATGATCGCCGCCTGATACGGGAGCTCGAATACCTGCGTAAAGACGAGGCGAGCACGCGTGAAGCCTGACTATTTTCTCGATACCAATATCCTGATCTACGCCACCTCCCTCGCGCCCGATCATGCGCAAAAAGCGCCGACCGCGCGGGCTTGGGTACAACGCCGGAACTGGGGCATTTCCACGCAAGTACTGATGGAATTTTTCGCCAATGCCCGCCAGCCCCAACACCGGCTGCTACCCACGGCGGCGGAGGATTTCGTCGTCGCGCTTGCCCGTCACCGGCCGGTGCAGCCGATAGACAAGGAACTCGTGCTCGAAGCCCTCCAGCTCAGAAACCGCCACTACCTTTCCCACTGGGATGCGGCCATCCTTTGCGCTGCTCGTCGCCTCGGCGCCCATACCGTGATTAGCGAGGATATGGAACACAGCCGGGACTACGGCGGCGTGACGGTCATCAATCCTTTTCTCAAAGTAATGACGGGCCAATAGACGAAAACGCTTGTGAGAAATCAACGATGCTGAATATATTTGTCGTCTGGCTGATCAACGCCGTGGCGTTGCTGCTGCTGCCCACTCTGGTGCCCTCGATCCGCATCGAGGGCATCGTCACGGCGCTGATCGTGGTGCTGGTGCTGGGGTTGGTCAACACCTTGCTGCGTCCGTTGCTGATCCTGTTGACGCTGCCGGTAACGCTGCTGACGCTGGGGCTGTTCATCTTCGTCATCAACGCGCTGCTGTTCCTGATGGTCGGCCACGGGGTCGACGGCTTTATCGTCGGCGGCTTCTGGTCGGCGCTGTTCGGCTCGCTGCTCTACAGCATCGTCTCCTGGCTGCTCTCCGCCCTGATTCTGGGCAAGAAGGAAAGAACTTGAACACACCCGAACTTTCCATCGAGTTTTTCCCGCCGCAGACCTTGGAAGGCATGGAAAAGCTGCGCGCGGTGCGCGCCCAGCTGGCGCAACTCCAGCCCGCCTTCTTCTCCTGCACATTCGGCGCCGGCGGCTCGACGCGCGACCGTACCCTGGAAACCGTGCTGGAGATGCAGGCCGAAGGCCACGTCGCCGCACCGCACCTGTCCTGCATCGGTTCGACGCGCGAGAATATCCGCGCCATGCTCGGCCAATACCGTGCCGCCGGGATTCGCCGAATCGTCGCGTTGCGCGGCGACCTGCCTTCGGGCATGGCCGAGGCGGGGGAGTTCCGCCATGCCAACGAACTGGTCGAATTCATCCGTACCGAGACCGGCGCCTGGTTCCGCATCGAGGTTGCCGCTTATCCCGAGGTGCATCCGCAGGCGAAATCGGCGGTAGAGGATATCCTCAACTTCAAGCGCAAGGTTGAGGCCGGCGCCGATTCGGCGATCACTCAGTATTTTTTCAACGCCGACGCCTACTTTCATTTTGTCGACGCGGCGCGCGCGGCCGGGGTTTCGGTTCCCATCGTGCCGGGCATCATGCCGATCGCCAGCTACTCGAAGCTGGCGCGGTTTTCGGATGCCTGCGGCGCCGAGATTCCGCGCTGGGTGCGCAGGCAATTGGAGGGCTACGGCGACGACAGCGCCTCGATCCGCGCCTTCGGCCTGGACGTCGTCACCGAACTGTGCGCGCGGTTGATCGCCGGCGGCGCGCCGGGCCTGCATTTCTACTCCCTCAACCAGGCCGCACTGACGACGGCAATCTGGCAGCGGCTGGGGTTTGCCTGAACTTCAGCCGGGTGTTATTTGCCGCGCCGGCTGACCAGCAACACGCCGGCCACCACCAGGGCAGCGCCGGCGATCTGCGCGGCCGAAATCGATTCGTCCAGCAGCACCCAGGCGAAGAGTATCGTCAGCAGCGGCCCGACTGTGCCGACCAATGCGGCGCGGCCGGCGCCGATGCGATGAACTGCCGCGGACTGGGCGAACACCGGCAGTACCGTCGAGAACAGCGCCATCGCCAGGCCCAGTGCGTAGATTTGCCAGGGTTGGTCCAGCGCGGAGAGCGGCTGGGCAACGAGAAAATGAATCAGCGTGGCGGCGGTCGACGCCAGCATCGCCAGCGCCGTGAAACGCGCCGCCCCAAGGCGTGCAATCATTTGTCCGCCGCCGACCAGGTAGAGCGCATACGACAGCGACGAAGCGAAAACGAAGGCGGCGCCGATCCACACTGCCGTCTCGTCGGCAGTCAGCTGCAGGTCATGGGCGAAGGCGGCGGCGATGCCGGCGTAGCACAACACCAATGCCGCAAGTTCGCGCCGCGAGAGTCGATGACCGAGAAACAGCGCACTGATCGCCACGGTCAGCGTCGGATAGGTGAACAGGATCAGTCGTTCCAGGCCGGCGGTAATGTAGCGCAGGCCGATGAAGTCGAATATGCTCGCGCCATAATAACCGAGCAGGCCCAGCACCACGATGGCCCACCAGTCGCGACGGGTCAGCGGCGCGGCATGGCGCGATTCGCGCAAGCCCACCCAGATGAAGGCTGGCAGCGCGAACACCATGCGCAGCGCCAGCAGCGTCACTGCTGCCAGCGGAACGTCGGCGGGCAGAGCATAGGCCAGCTTGACCAGGATCGCCTTGAAGGAAAAACCGAAGGCGGCGAGCACGGCCAGCCAGACGCCGGCGGTATATGGGGACTTCAATCGGCCACCTGCTAAAATGGCGATTCTAGTGCTTGCTTCGGGCACGGGCAAATTAACGCAAGCGAGGATTTTTCATGGCGGGTCATTCCAAGTGGGCCAACATCCAGCATCGCAAGGGTCGCCAGGACGCCAAGCGCGGCAAGGCTTTCACCAAGCTGATCAAGGAGATCACCGTCGCCGCCAGGATGGGCGGGGGCGACCAGAACTTCAACCCGCGCCTGCGGCTGGCCGTAGAACGCGCCAAGGCCGAGAACATGCCCGGCGACAATATCAAGAACGCCATGAAGCGCGGCACCGGCGAACTGGAAGGGGTGAATTACGAGGAAATCCGCTATGAAGGCTATGGCATCAACGGCGCCGCGGTAATCGTCGATTGCCTCACCGACAACAAGACACGCACGGTGGCCGACGTGCGCCACGCCTTCAACAAGCACGGCGGCAACCTCGGCACCGACGGTTCGGTGGCTTTTTTGTTCAAGCACTGCGGCCAGTTGCTGTTCGCTCCCGGCACCGACGAAGACAAGCTGATGGAAGCCGCGCTGGAAGCCGGCGCCGAGGATGTGGTGAGCAACGAGGATGGTTCCATCGAGGTGCTCTCCGGCCCGGCCGATTTCATGGCCGTCAAGGATGCGCTGGAGAAGGCCGGCTTCAAGCCGGAGTTCGCCGAGGTGATGATGAAGCCGTCGACCGAGACGGAGTTCACCGGCGAGGATGCGATCAAAATGCAGAAACTGCTCGACGCCCTGGAGAGTCTCGACGACGTGCAGGACGTGTATACCAACGCAGTGATCGAGGAATAATCCGCGCCGTGGTAAAGGTAAAAGCCGACGGTACTTCACCCCTGCGCATTCTGGGCATCGACCCCGGCCTGCGGATTACCGGTTTTGGTTCCGGCCGCTCGCCATGCTCGCTTAACCGGCGATGCCGCCGGTTAGCCTGCACCGAAACCAGTCACTCGACGGCGCTATCGCAAAGGCCATGATGGACTCTGTGCGTATCCTGGGTATCGATCCCGGCCTGCGAGTGACAGGTTTTGGGGTGATCGAGAAACACGGCAGCAAACTCGCCTACATCACTGGCGGCTGCATCAAGAGCAACGATACCCATACACTCCCGGAGCGGCTGAAGACCATCCTCGACGGCATCGCCGAAGTCATCGCCGCACAGCGGCCGGACCAGTCGGCCATCGAAAAGGTGTTCGTCAACGTCAATCCGCAATCCACCCTGCTGCTCGGTCAGGCGCGCGGCGCCGCGATCAGCGCGCTGGTGCTGGCCGGATTGCCGGTGGCGGAATACACGGCTTTGCAAGTCAAGCAGGCGGTGGTCGGCCACGGCAAGGCGGCCAAGCAACAGGTGCAGCACATGGTGCGTCGCCTGTTGCAACTGCCCGGCGACCCCAGCCCGGATGCCGCCGACGCGCTGGCCTGCGCCATCTGCCACGCCCACGGCGGGCAGGGCCTGGGCGCCTTGGCTACCTCCGGTTTCCGCGTCAAAAACGGTCGGCTGGTCTAGGGAAACACTGATCAAGTCCGATGTCGTCATTGCGAGCAAAGCGAAGCAATCCATGAGCGCGCAGAATCTACAGCGTGCGGATTGCCACGCCCCTTCGGGGCTCGCAATGACGGGAGTCCGGAGGGCGTGGTCACCCGAAGAGGTGGTGACGGACTTGTTCGGAGATTTCCTAACTCAACAACCCGGAGCAAGTACATGATCGGTAGACTGAACGGCATCCTGCTGGAAAAGAATCCGCCGCAAATCCTGGTCGATGCGCAGGGCGTGGGCTACGAGGTGGAGGTGCCGATGAGCACTTTCTACAATCTTCCCGAACTGGGCGCCAGGGTCGCGCTGCACACCCATCTGGTGGTGCGAGAGGACGGTCATTTTCTCTACGGCTTTCTCACCGAACCGGAGCGCGCCGCCTTCCGTCAACTCATCAAGATCAGCGGCGTCGGTCCGCGCATCGCTTTGGCGGTGCTGTCCGGCTTGTCGGTGACCGAACTGGTGCAGGCGGTGGCGATGCAGGAAGCGGGGCGCCTGGTGAAAGTCCCCGGCATCGGCAAGAAGACCGCCGAGCGCCTGCTGCTCGAATTGCGCGACCGGTTGCCCAAGGTGACCGCCCTCGGCGCCGTCCATGCCGGAAACATCGTCCATGCCGCCGCCGACGATATCCTCCACGCGCTGCTGGCGCTGGGCTACAGCGAACGCGAGGCGCTGCCGGCGCTGAAGTCGCTGCCCGAGGGCGTGGCCGTGCCGGAAGGCATCCGTCAGGCGCTCAAGTCGCTCTCCAAGGCGTAAAGTGTACTGACTAAGATGAGCATCCAGACCGACCAGTTCGCCGACCGAATAATCTCCGCCACGCCCGAGTCGACTCAGGAGGATGTAATCGAGCGCGCCTTGCGGCCGAAGAGGCTGGCCGAGTATGTCGGCCAGCAGAAGATCCGCACTCAACTGGAAATATTCATCCAGGCCGCCCGGCAGCGCGGCGAATCGCTGGATCATGTGTTGTTGTTCGGTCCGCCGGGGCTGGGCAAGACCACGCTGGCGCATATCCTGGCCCACGAGATGGGCGTCAATCTGCGCCAGACTTCCGGGCCGGTGCTGGAACGCGCCGGCGACCTGGCGGCGATCCTGACCAATCTTGAACCCAACGACGTGCTGTTCATCGACGAAATCCATCGCCTGTCGCCGGTGGTCGAGGAAATCCTGTATCCGGCGCTGGAAGATTTCCAGATCGACATCATGATCGGCGAGGGGCCGGCGGCGCGCTCGGTGAAGCTGGATCTGCCGCCCTTTACCCTGGTGGGCGCGACCACCCGCGCCGGCATGCTGACCAACCCGCTGCGCGACCGCTTCGGCATCGTCGCCCGGCTGGAGTTCTATTCGCCGGAAGAGCTCGGCCTGATCGTCACGCGTTCGGCAGCTTTGCTCAAGGTGCATGTCGCCCAGGAAGGCGCCACCGAGATCGCCCGGCGCTCGCGCGGCACGCCGCGCATCGCCAATCGCCTGCTGCGCCGCGTGCGCGACTTCGCCGAGGTCAAGGCGGATGGCCGGATTACCCGCGAAGTCGCGGATGCCGCGCTGACCATGCTGGATGTCGACCATCTCGGCCTCGACGTGATGGACCGCAAGCTGCTCGGCGCCATGCTGGAGAAATTCGGCGGCGGCCCGGTCGGGGTGGACAACCTCGCCGCCGCCATCGGCGAAGCCCGCGACACCATTGAAGATGTGCTGGAGCCCTTCCTGATCCAGCAAGGCTATCTACAGCGCACGCCGCGCGGCCGCATCGCCACGGCGGCAATCTGGCGGCATTTCGGACTGACCGACCCGAATGCCAGACG
>CAYHXK010000112.1:0-7639 GCA_964360125.1 uncultured Sterolibacterium sp. | reverse complement strand
CTAGAGTCTGCGCAGGGGGAGCAAGGATTTACGGAAAGGGCAGAGTGAAGTTTTAGCAATTGGCGAAAGTCCCGATGCGGGAGGGCAGGGACTGTTAAGCTTGGAACACCACAACATTGTAGCGTGTCGGCATGCCGACACAACCCAATAATGCAAGGGATAACCATGAAACGAGCGTTAATTACCGGCATTACCGGTCAGGACGGCGCCTATCTCGCCGAACTTCTGTTGAGCAAGGGATACGAAGTTCACGGCATTAAACGCCGCACCAGTATGTTCAACACCGACCGCATTGACCACCTCTACCAGGATCGTCATGAAAGGAACGTCCGTTTTTTTCTGCATCACGGCGACATGACCGACTCCTCCAGCCTGGTGCGCATCGTCCAACAGGTGCAGCCCGACGAAATTTATAACCTCGCCGCGCAAAGTCACGTCGCAGTGAGTTTCGAGGAGCCCGAATACACGGCCAACTCCGACGCCCTAGGGGTGCTGCGCGTGCTCGAAGCCATCCGCATCCTCGGTATGGAAAAGAAAACCCGCTTCTACCAGGCATCCACCAGCGAACTTTATGGTCTGGTGCAGGAAAGCCCGCAAAAGGAATCCACGCCATTTTACCCGCGCAGTCCCTACGCCGTGGCCAAGCTTTATGGTTACTGGATCGTGGTCAATTACCGCGAGGCTTATGGCATGTATGCCTGCAACGGCATCCTCTTCAACCACGAAAGTCCGGTCCGCGGCGAAACCTTCGTCACCCGCAAGATCACCCGCGCGCTGGCCCGCATCAAGCTCGGCCTGCAGGACTGCCTCTTCCTGGGTAACCTCTCGGCCCGCCGCGATTGGGGTCACGCCCGCGACTTTGTTGAAATGCAGTGGCTCATGCTGCAGCAGGAAAAGCCCGAAGACTACGTCATT
Organism: uncultured Sterolibacterium sp.; assembly: GCA_964360125.1. Lineage (GTDB taxonomy): Bacteria > Pseudomonadota > Gammaproteobacteria > Burkholderiales > Rhodocyclaceae > JACRAR01. The sequence continues at coordinate 6,724 of CAYHXK010000112.1, read as the reverse complement.
GCCACCGGCGTGCAATACAGCGTGCGCGACTTCGTCAATGCCGCCGCCAAGGAGTTGGGCATCTCCATTTCCTGGCAAGGGGAGGGGGTTGATGAAAAGGGCTACGATGCCAACGGAACATGCATTGTTGCCGTCGATCCGCGTTACTTTCGTCCCACAGAAGTCGACACCCTGTTGGGTGACCCGACCAAGGCGAGGGAAAAGCTTGGCTGGACTCCAAAAACCACGTTCAAGCAGCTTGTCGCCGAGATGGTGCGCGAAGACCTGCAAAGCGCCGAACGAGACGAACTCGTCAAGAAGCACGGATTCAAAGCCATGGACTACAACGAATAAGTCCCACCGCAATGGACAAGCACGCCAAGATTTATGTAGCCGGCCACCGAGGCCTGGTTGGCTCCGCCCTCGTCAGGCAATTGCGTGTGCAGGGCTACCACAACCTGCTCACCCGCACCCATGCCGAGCTTGACCTTATCCACCAGAAAGCCACTGCGGCGCTGTTCCAGCAGGAAAAACCCGACTACGTCTTTATGGCGGCCGCCAAAGTCGGCGGCATCCACGCCAACAACACCTACCCGGCGGAGTTCATCAGATCAAATCTTTTCATCCAGAACAACGTCATTGACGCCGCCTGCGAAATCAAGGTCACACGACTGCTTTTTCTCGGTTCCAGTTGCATCTATCCCAGGCTGGCTCCCCAGCCGCTCAAGGAAGAATCGCTGCTCACCGGTCCGCTCGAACCCACCAACCGTCCCTATGCCCTGGCCAAGATTGCCGGCATCGAAATGTGCTGGAGTTATAACCGTCAGTACGGCGCCCGTTACCTCGCCGCCATGCCCACCAACCTCTATGGTCCGGGCGACAACTATCACCCCGACAACGCCCACGTCATCCCCGCGCTGATCCGCAGGTTTCACGCCGCCAAACATGCCAAGGCCCCCACGGTGACGGTCTGGGGCAGCGGCACGCCACGCCGCGAATTCATGTACAGCGAAGACATGGCAGACGCCTGTATTCACCTGATGAACTTGCCGGATGCAACCTTCGACACCCTGCTCGGCAGCGACGAGGCCGCCACCGGCATCTTCATGCCCCCGGTGGTCAACATCGGCGTTGGCGTTGACCTCACGATCAAGGAACTTGCACAAACCATCAAGGAAGTTGTGGGTTATTCCGGCAGAATCGAATTCGATCCCTCCAAGCCCGACGGCACGCCGCGCAAGCTGATGGATGTGTCGCGGCTGCATTCGCTGGGGTGGAAAGCCAGGACCGGATTCAGGGATGGGCTGGCGATAGTGTATGAGGATTATCTGCGGTCCATCTGAACCGGCATCGTGATATTGCCGTATCTCTAAACGCGGCCGTAATGGTCTTCCAGACGCACGATATCGTCTTCGCCGACGTAGTCTCCGGATTGCACTTCGATCATCACGCAATCGATGACCCCCGGGTTGGACAGGCGGTGGGACGTACCAGCCGGGATGTAGGTCGATTCATCGGTGTGCACCAGGACCTCCAGGTCGCCGTTGTTGACCACGGCCGTACCGGCCACGACTACCCAGTGTTCGCTGCGATGGCGGTGTTTTTGTAAGGAGAGCTTGGCGCCGGGTTTTACCACGATGCGCTTGATCTTGAAGCGCGGACCTTCCTCGAGTACGGTGTAAGTTCCCCACGGGCGGTGTACCGTGCGATGGTGGCTGACACTGTCGTGGCCCTTTTGCCTGAGGAGGTTTACGATCTGCTTAACCTCCTGCGCCTGATCGCGATGGGCGACCAACAGGGCATCGGGGGTATCGACGATCAGCAGGTCTTCGATCCCGATGCCGGCGATCACGCGGTGGGAGGCGTGGATGTAGCAGTTTTCACTATTTACCAGCAGCACTTCTCCCTGGACGCGATTGCCATGGACATCGGCTGGCAGGGTATTGGCCAACGCCGACCAGGTTCCGATATCGCTCCAGCCGAAGCTGGACGGAATCACGGCTACCTGACCTTGCACGGCGGCGGGCTCCATGACCGCATAGTCGATGGAAATGTCCGGCACACAGGCAAAGCTGGCGGGTTCGAGGAGCCTCGGCGGCACGCTGTTGACGGTGGCCTGCCAGCAAGCATTGACGGCTTTGGCGACGTCCGGAGCGTAGCGGTCGAAAGCCTTCAAGATTGCACCGGCGGTGAAGCAAAACATGCCTGAGTTCCAATAGTGTCGCCCGGAGGAGAAATAGGTTTCGGCTTCGGCGAGCGGTGGTTTCTCGACAAAACGCCCGACTGTGCGTGCCGGTGCATGATCGGCAATCTCGTTGCCGGCTTCAATATAACCAAAGCCGGTTTCCGGGGAGACTGGTTGAATGCCGAAGGTGACAAGCCGTCCGAGGGTAGCGAGTTTTATGGCGATCGCGACTGCGTCGGCAAAGGCAACGCTATCCTCGATCAAATGGTCAGCCGCAAGGACCAACAACACGGCGTCATCGCCATGGTCGGCCTGGATTGCATGGGCGGCGGCGGCAATGGCGGGCGCAGTATTGCGACCCACCGGTTCGAGCAGATACTCGAATTCGACGGAGCGCGGGAACCGGGTGGCGGCGTATTCATCCCGGGTGAGGAAATAGTTGTCGCGGTTGGCGACAGTGAATATCGGGCCATCGCTCACGGCGGCGGCACGCAGAACGGTCTTCTGCAACAGACTTTCTCCGTCTGCCAGGCGGATAAAGGGCTTGGGAAACGCCTCCCGCGACACGGGCCACAACCGGGCGCCGGCGCCACCGGAGAGGATGACGGGAATGAGCATGAGGAGTCCTGGGAGTCAGATGGTTTATGGTAGCAGAGGGCTGGCGAAATTCTAACTTGTACAGGGCTTTTCCTTGCGTTTGTTGCTGAGGACCAAGTGAGGTTCCAGAGGAAATTCAGAATTTGTCCTTTTCATATACAATCGGTATTAAGTTATTCTTTTTTCATGGTTTTATATGTTGCGTCTAATGCTCGTCGCTTTTATCGTTTCCGCGGTCACTGGGTTCCTTACCATCTGCTGGGCGCAATGGCATACCCACATCACCGCCGACCGCCTGGAGCTCGGTACCCACAAGATCCACATGACCATGGTGCCGCGCATCGGCGGCGTCGGTATCTTCTGCGGTTGGCTAGCGGCGCTGGCGGTGGCGGTTGCGCTGGGCGTCTTGCCCGGCCAGCGCGCACTGGCTTGGCTGGCTGCCGTCTCGGTCGTCTTCGCGGCCGGTCTGAGCGAAGACCTCACCGGGAAAGTACGTCCGCGCGACCGACTGCTAGCGTCCTTGTTGTCGGCGCTGCTCGGGGCATGGCTGCTGGGCGCCACTCTTAATCGGCTCGATAATCCCTTGCTCGATCTGCTGTTCGTCAATCCGCTGCTCGCCATGATCGTCACGGCGGTGGCAGTCGGCGGGGTCGCCCATGCCGTCAATGTCATTGACGGCCTCAACGGCCTGGCCGGCAGCATCTGCCTGATGGCCTTGGCCGCGCTTGGCTACGTGGGGGTTCAAGTCAATGATGGTGAAATCATTCTGCTGGCTTTGCTGGGGGTTGGTTCGGTTCTTGGATTCTTCATCTGGAACTATCCCAGTGGGCAAATTTTCTGCGGCGATGGCGGCGCCTATTTCATGGGCATCTACATTGCATTGCTTTCCGTGCTGCTGGTGGTGCGTCACGACCAGGTATCCGCCTGGTTTCCGCTGATGTTGGTGGCCTACCCGGTCTGGGAAACCCTGTTTTCCGCCTATCGTCGGCGTATACGCGGGCAATCCTCCACCACTGCAGATCGCCTGCACCTGCATACGCTGCTGTATAAACGCCTGCCGAACTGGATTTCGCTCAACTACCAAGACGGCGTCGGCCGAAAATTACGCCGTAATTCCGACGCCTCCGCGCTGCTGATGCTGCTGGCCGTTGCCAGTGTCATTCCGGCCGTGTTGTTCTGGGATAGCACGCCGATACTCCTGGCTTTTGCCGGTCTGTTCATTATCACGTACCTCACACTTTATCTTGGCCTGGTGCGCTTCAAATTCAAGCGGCGGTGGCTAACTCGCGGAGGCTGATTTCGTATGTAAAGGCAAGGTGTCGGGTCACGCCGCAGCGCCGAATCCGTAGAGCAATTTTCTTCTTGTTATTTAGGCGCTTATCCCTATAGAATCCTGTTCAACCATTGAACGGACACGTAGGGAATGCTTGCCGACTCTCATCATTACCAACTGCTGAAACTCCTCGAGGCCAACCCACACATGAGCCAACGCGAACTCGCGCAGGCCATGGGGGTGAGTTTGGGCAAGATTAACTACTGCCTCAAGGCGCTGGTCGCGAAGGGCTTCGTCAAGCTGGAGAACTTCCGCAGAACCGAGGACAAGCGTATGTATGCTTACCTGCTCACCCCGAACGGGATAGAGGAAAAAGCCCGCGTTACCGTGGCGTTCCTGCAGCGCAAGCTGGCCGAATACGAAGCCATCCGTGGCGAGATCGAAGAACTGCGGAAGGAAGTCGAAAATGAGGTGACAGCGTGATTCTACCAACGGGATGATGACCAACCACTGCCCTGTCCGCCATTGCGTGGAGTGTATCGAAGATTGCCACGGCCCTGAGGGCCTCGCAATGACGACTCTCCCGCATCCACCCTGGTATGTCGTGCATGCCAAGGCACGGCAAGAGCAGGTCGCCTGCGATAATCTTGCCCGCCAAGGCTATGCGGTCTATTTGCCACGCATCAAAATTTTGAAGCGCAGCCGCCGGCTTGGATGCCAGGAGGCTCAGCTTGAGCCGCTCTTTCCACGCTACCTGTTTATCCAGCCCAGTTCGCCCGAACACTCCATCGCCCCGGTGCGCTCTACCCTGGGGGTGACGACTGTCGTGCGTTTTGGCCAGACGCCCGCGATATTGCGGCATGAGGTGCTATTGAGTATTCGAGAATTTGAAACTCGCCAAAACGCCGCCGCTCTTGAGGACATCAGCCCCTTCCGGAATGGCGGAAGAGTCATGGTGGTGGACGGTCCGCTGGCCGGACTGGAAGGTCTGGTATCCAGCGTTTCGCAGGAAAGAGTGGTCGTGCTGATGCAACTCCTGGGACAGGATACCCGGGTGACCCTGAGTCACCACCAATTACAGCTTGCCAATTGATGGGTTGTTTTTGAAGCGTTCAGTAGTGTCCCGACTGTGTCTGATTACTCCGGCCAGTCAGGTTGAATCAAGACAATGAAATACTCAAGAGCCACCTGCTGTGCGCCACGGCGCACGGGCATGGCGGTAGCGTGCCATAAATCATGAAAATCCTCGTCACCGGCGGCACCGGCTACATCGGCTCGCACACCTGTGTCGAACTGCTTGCGTCCGGTCACGAGGTGGTCATACTCGACAACCTGTCGAATAGCCGCCTTTCGGTGGTCGAGCGCATACAACGCATCGCCGGGCGCGGGGTTACATTCGTCGAGGGCGACATTCGCGACGCCAAGGCACTCGACACCGTGTTTTCTTCTCACCAAATCGCGGCAGTCATCCACTTCGCTGGTTTGAAGGCGGTAGGCGAGTCCGCGCAAGAGCCGTTGCGCTACTACGATAACAACGTTGCCGGTACGCTTGCGTTGGTCCAGGCTATGCAGCGCGCGAAAGTGTGCCGCATCGTATTCAGCTCCTCGGCCACGGTATACGGTGAAGCTGCCCAGCCGCCATTCCTTGAAAATTCCGCGCTCGGGCCGAGCAACCCCTACGGTCGCACCAAACTCATGATCGAGCAGATTCTCAGTGATCTTACGGCGAGCCGGCCCGAGTGGAAGGCGGTGCTATTGCGCTACTTCAATCCGGTCGGCGCGCACGAGTCAGGGATGCTCGGCGAGGATCCCAATGGCATCCCGAACAATCTGATGCCCTGTGTCAGCCAGGTGGCGCTGGGTCGGCTCCCGCAACTCGCGGTGTTCGGCAATGACTACTCCACGCCGGACGGCGCCGGCGTGCGCGATTACATCCACGTGGCCGATCTCGCCGCGGGCCATGTCGCCGCGTTGGACGCAATCGGGCAGTTGCCCGCCGCGAGCGCTTTCAATCTGGGAACCGGGCGTGGCTACAGCGTGCTCGAGATGGTGCACGCCTTCGAGCAGGCATCCGGCCGGGCAGTGCCTTACCGCATCGCGCCGCGGCGGGCGGGCGACATGGCGATCTACTATGCTGACCCCACCAAGGCGGCAAAATGTCTCGGATGGCGCGCGACGCGTGACCTCGATGCCATGTGCCGCGATGCTTGGCGCTGGCAGCAGTGGCAGGCAGAACACGCCGCCGAAATGTGACGGAACGGGCACGTAGCAAAGAATGACTTTGAAACGGCCTCGGATAACAACAACCTCTTCATAAAAGAGAATCTCATGTCTTACGACATTTCCGGCGATCCAATGGCTCAACTGCTCGAACGGTTGGCAAGCAAGACCGCAACCATCGGCATCATAGGCATGGGGTATGTCGGCTTGCCATTGATGTTGCGTTTCAGCGAAGTCGGCTTTCGCACCATCGGGTTCGATAACGACCTCGCCAAAGTCGTCAAACTGAACCGTGGGGAATCTTACATAAAGCACATCCCCGCAACCGGAGTAGCGCGGGCCAGGGCGAATGGATTTGAGGCGACTGCGGATTATTCGCGTTGTCGAGAGGCGGATGCGATCATCATCTGCGTGCCCACCCCCTTGAATCGTCACCGCGAGCCGGACCTGAGTTTTGTCATCAATACGAC
>CAYHXK010000111.1:0-7663 GCA_964360125.1 uncultured Sterolibacterium sp. | reverse complement strand
CGCAATTGCCTTTTTCAAACCAGCATTTCCGGTTTCCTGTTTGACATTGTCTATCGTTTCGACGATACTGGAAATATGGAAACGATGAATGCCTCCGAACGCCTCGCCGCGCTCGGCCATGAGACACGTTTGGCGGTGTTCCGCCTGCTGGTGCAGGCCGGGCCAGCAGGCTTGAGCGCTGGAGTGATCGGTGAACGGATGAAGCTGGCCCCGGCGACACTTTCCTTTCATCTCGCCCATCTGAACCGCGTCGGCCTGATCAGCGCCCGCCAGGATGGGCGTTTTATCTATTACGCCACCGACTTTTCGGCGATGGACGATCTGCTTGCCTTCCTCACCGACAATTGCTGCAACGGCGCGAGCTGCCTGCCGAAGACGTCTGTCGTCGACACCCTGACCAAGCGTCGACGCGCGTCAACAAAATCCACCCGCTGACAACGCAGAGAGCAGGCACCAGAATTTTTTATCCCCGGAGCAAGCACCATGACCGACCGACTCTTCAATGTCCTGTTCCTGTGTACCGGCAACTCGGCGCGCAGCATCCTCGCCGAAGCCATTCTCAATCATCTCGGCCAGGGCCGCTTCAAGGCTTACAGCGCCGGCAGCCAGCCAGCCGGCCAGGTGAATTCTTATGCTATCGAGCTGCTCGGCAAGCAAGGCCTGGCGGTCGCCGATCTGCGCAGCAAGAACTGGGATGAGTTCGCGCTGCCCACGGCGCCGCACATCGACTTCGTGTTCACCGTCTGCGACAACGCCGCCAATGAAGTCTGCCCGGTGTGGCCGGGCCGGCCGATGACGGCCCACTGGGGCATCGCCGATCCGGCGGCGGTAGTGGGCAGCGACGAGGAAAAACGCCGGGCGTTTTCCACAGCATTCTCCGAAATGCATCGCCGCATCGCGCTGTTCATCAGCCTGCCGCTGGCAAAACTCGACGCCATGGCCATCAAGCGCGAACTCGACGCTATCGGTCGTCTGCGCACAACGGATCAGTAAGCCATGAGCGCACAGTGTGAAGCAGTGGCCAAGCAGGCCAGCGGTGCCGCGCTGGGATTCTTCGAACGCTACCTGACGCTGTGGGTGTTTCTCTGCATCGTCGCCGGCATCGCGCTGGGGCAGTTGTTTCCCGCGCCTTTCCAGGCGCTCGGCGGCATGGAAGTGGCGCAGGTGAATATCCCGGTCGGCCTGCTGATCTGGGTGATGATCATTCCGATGCTGGTGAAAATCGATTTTGGCGCGCTGCATCAGGTCAAGCAGCACTGGCGCGGCATCGGCGTGACGGTGTTCGTCAACTGGGCCGTCAAGCCGTTCTCGATGGCGCTGCTGGGCTGGATTTTCATCCGTCAGGTGTTCGCGGGCTACCTGCCCGCCGACCAACTCGACAGTTACATCGCCGGCCTGATCCTGCTCGCCGCCGCGCCGTGCACGGCGATGGTGTTCGTCTGGAGCAAGCTCACCGACGGCGACCCCTATTTCACCCTGTCGCAGGTGGCGCTGAACGACATCATCATGATCTTCGCCTTTGCCCCCATCGTCGCCCTGCTGCTGGGCATCTCGTCGATCACGGTGCCTTGGGATACGCTATTCACCTCGGTGGTGCTGTACATCGTCATTCCGGTGATCCTCGCGCAACTCTGGCGCAGGCAGTTGCTCAAACGCGGCGCGGCGGCCTTCCAGGCGATGCTGGCGCGGCTCGGGCCGTTTTCCATCGGCGCCCTGCTGGTCACGCTGGTGCTGCTGTTCGCTTTCCAGGGCGAAGCCATCCTCAGGCAGCCGCTGATCATCGTCATGCTGGCGGTGCCGATCCTGATCCAGGTATTCTTCAACTCGGCGCTGGCCTACTGGCTCAACCGGGCGGTGGGCGAGAAGCACAACATCGCCTGCCCCTCGGCCCTGATCGGCGCCTCCAACTTCTTCGAGCTCGCCGTGGCGGCCGCCATCAGCCTGTTCGGTTTCGATTCGGGCGCGGCGCTGGCGACCGTGGTCGGCGTGCTGATCGAGGTGCCGGCGATGTTGCTGGTGGTGCGCGTGGTGAATCGCAGCAAGGTCTGGTATGCGCGCGGCGCCGCCTGATGCAAGGAGCATCTATGTCTTCCCCTGCCGTACTCCCCAACCCTACCAACGACCGCAGCGTCTGGATCTGGACGCTGCTGTTCCTCGCCGCCTGGGTCGCCCTTTACGCCAGCCTCAGCGCCATCGCCGACAGCGTGCTTTCCCTGCTGCCGCTGGAACGCGGGTCGCACTTCGCCGAAGCGGTGCATTTCTTCGTTTTCGACACCCCCAAGGTGCTGCTGTTGCTGACGCTGATCGTCTTTGTCATGGGCGTGGTGCAGACCTTCTTCTCGCCCGAGCGCACCCGCGCCCTGCTGGCGGGCAAACGCGAGGGCGTCGGCAACCTGATGGCGGCAAACCTCGGCATCGTCACGCCCTTCTGTTCCTGTTCCGCGGTGCCGCTGTTCATGGGTTTCCTGATGGCCGGCGTGCCGCAGGACTTCATGGCATCGATCATGGGCCGCGATGCCTGGTGGACGGAGCAATTTTGACAGTGGTTGGCGTACTATTGCCGTTCCGACCGCAGTGATTGGCATTAGGCTGATGGTGTAAGCGCAGGTTCGGCTTCTCCGGGGAAACTGGAAACATGGACGATCACAGCCACTCTCATCACGCGCACGCTCACACGCACACTGACCACGCAACGGGAACCAGCCTGCGCTGGGCATTGGCCCTGACGTTCGCCTTTGCCGGCGTGGAAGCACTGGCCGGCTGGTGGTCGGGATCGCTGGCGCTGCTCGGCGATGCCGGCCACATGGCGACGGACAGCCTGTCGCTGGGGCTGGCGGCATTCGCCGCCTGGCTGGCCAAACGTCCCGCCACGCACCGGCACAGCTACGGCATGCAGCGCGCCGAGGTGCTGGCCGGGCTGATCAACGCCCTGTTGATGCTGGCCGTGATCGTCGCGCTCGCCGTGGCTTCGATCCAGCGTTTGCTGGTCCCGCAAGCGGTGCATGGGGAAGCGGTGGCGGTGGTGGCGGTGATCGGATTGATCGTCAATATCGTCGTGGCACTGATGCTGGCGCGCGGCGAGCAATCCTTCAATGTCCGCGGCGCGTTGCTGCATGTGCTGGGCGACCTGCTCGGCTCGGTCGCCGCGCTGGTGGCGGGCATCGTCATCATGTTGACCGGCTGGACGCCGATCGACCCGATCCTGACGCTGACCATCGCCGCGCTGATCCTCGCCTCGACACTCAGGCTGCTGCTCGAAACCCTGCATACCCTGATGGAGTGCGTGCCGCGCCATCTGTCGCTGGAGACGATCGGTCGCGCCATCGCCGCGCGACCGGGCGTCAGTTCGGTGCACGATCTGCATTTGTGGGCGGTATCGTCCAAGCAGATTGCTCTTTCGGCGCATTTGGTCATCGAAGATATGCAGGGCTGGGAGAACGTCCTGGCGGATGTCAGCGAAGTGCTGCGCGATCTCGGGGTCGAACATACCACCCTGCAACCCGAACCTTTGCAGCGGACCGTGCGCTGGATTACGCGCGCAGGGTCGATGCGGCCGCCTTGAAACTTTGAACCCGGAAACGGCGGCCACCGCCAATCACTCCGCCTCGAACAGCGGGCGCTGAAGTTGCTGGTTGCGGCGCTCGACGAACAAGCTGTTGCCGTACATTTTTTTGGCCTGCTTTTTCGCTCCCGCCACCGCCACCGCTATCTGGTGGTGGCTGTCGTATTCGCCCGGCCCGGCGCTGACGACGCCCAGCGATAAGCTGATCAAGGGGCAGAAGGCTTTCTTGCCCTGTCTATCCTCGGTGAAATAGCCGCCGAGTTCCCGATCCTGAATGCTGGAGAATTCGAGAATAGCCCGGCCGAATACCTCCAGAATCTGTTTGCAGCGAGCTTCCGCATCTTCGCTCTGAAACAGGATCATGAAATCGTCGCCGCCGATATGGCCGACAAAATCCAGATCTGGATCGCAATTTTCCGTCAGTATCCGCCCCACCAACTGGATCACATCGTCACCCTTTTGATATCCATAGACATCGTTGAACGGCTTGAAGTGGTCCAGATCGCAGTAGCAGGCGGCAAACTTTGCCTGGATTTGAAGCAAGCGATCGATGTGTTCGCTGATGGGCACATTGCCCGGCAACTGGGTCAATGGATTGGCATATTTCGCGGCATCTATCTGGAGCTTGGTGATTTCCGCCATCAGGTCATGGCTGGAACCTACACCCATATACTTGCCCTGCTCCGTCAGGATAAAGCCGTTGGCCAGCTGGCGGGGGTCGGCTTGGACCATGATGTGGCTGAGATCCTGGACGCTGATGTCCATTTCAACCACCACCGGCTCGGCGTCCATCAGGTGTGTGCAGGATTTCCGGCCGTGCAGTTCCCGCCAATAATGGTGGGCATAGCGCTCGATTACGGCGTAGCGGCCGATGATTCCGCGCGGGATGCCATCGGCGACCACCGCAATGGCTTGCAATTCCAGCGCAGCGGCGAAAATTTCAAACACCTGGTTATTCGAAGTGCCTGACGACACCGGGGATGTTGGGCGCAACAATTTAGCGACAGTGACTTTTCTCAGGGTCAGCGGACTCCTGGGGACATGGCCGATACGCTGCCGGAGCAACTTGGAAACTTCCGCTGAAAGGGCCGTGGCGGGCTGGCTGTGCGGGCGGGCAATGTAATAACCTTGACCGCAAGCGATCCCCAGATCGCGGATGACCTCCAGCTCAGCCAGGGTTTCGATGCCTTCGGCGATCACCAGGGATTCGGAGTTTTGCGCGATTTCCTGGATGGAACGGACAAACTGGAGTTTCACCGGATCCTGATTGATGCCCTGGATGAAGTGCATGTCGATTTTCACAAACTCCGGGCGCAACTCGGACCACAAACGCAGGCTGGAAAATCCCTCGCCGAGATCGTCGATGGCGATCTTGAATCCCATCGAACGATAGTGCGTTACCGCCTCGCGCAATAGATTGTAGTCGTAGGTCGGCTGATTTTCGGTCAGCTCGATGATGACTCGCTCCGGGCCGATGCCGAGTTCGCGGATGAAGCCCAGCGTTTCACCCTGCTCTACGCCACGATCCAACAGGCATTCCGGGCTGACATTGAGGAAAAGTTTGCCGGGCAGGCCGAGCTTGAGGAAGTTTTCCAGTACCACGCGGCGGCATAAATGTTCGACTTTTACCATCAGGCCATAGGTGCTGGCGGCCTTGAACAGGTTGATGGGGGAATGCAGGGGACTGTTCGAGGGCCCGCGTATCAAGCCTTCATAACCCATGATTTCACCGTTGCGAATATCGACTATCGGCTGGAACAACGGCGTCAGCTGCCTTAGTCCGATGATCTCGTGCAATTGCTCCAGCAGGCTGTCGCGACCGGGAAGATACTGTGGGGTTTGGGATACTGGCGGGTTTAGAGCAAGCGCATTTTGCATGATTATTGACCCGGAATATAAGCAAACCGCAGGAAAATCTTCAGGGTTTTCGATGCTAGCAGCGCCACATGACGGAATGATGAAACCGGCTCCGGATCGGGACATAGGTTTTGCCGTGTGCTACCTTACAAGTGTGCTACCTAAGCCGGACAAGCCGGAAAAAAACCTTCACCACCAAGAACACCAAGAACACCAAGGAAACTGGCCTACGCAAGGTTTTTGCCTTTCTTGGTGTCCCGCCCCGAAGGAAGTCCCCTGGTGGGATTGGTGTCTTGGTGGTGAAAGATCTGAATTTTGCTCACGAAATGTAACGACTTGAGTCATATCGCCAACCTGCAGATTGCCGATGCACTTGCCAGTCTCAAGGCATCTGAAAACGGCCTGAGTTCCGTCGAAGCCGACCGGCGGTTGCGCGAGTTCGGCCACAACCGTATCGAAGAGGTGAAAGGCCGGCCTCTGTGGATACGCTTCCTGAGTGAGTTCACGCACTTTTTCGCGCTGATTCTGTGGATCGCCGCCGGGCTGGCGCTGTTTGCCGAAACTCAAAGTTCCGGCGAAGGCATGTGGCAACTCGGCGCCGCCATCGTCGCCGTGATCCTGGTCAACGGCATCTTTTCGTTCTGGCAGGAATATCGCGCGGAACGCGCCATCGCCGCGCTCAGGCGTTTGCTGCCGCAGCTCGTCAAGGTCATGCGCGATGGGCAGCTCCAGACGCTTGCCGCGGAACTTCTGGTGCCTGGCGATTTGGTCCTGCTCGAAGAAGGCGACAATGTGCCGGCGGATTGCCGGCTGATCCAGGCGTCTGGCATCCGGGTGAATACGTCGACGGTTACCGGGGAGTCCCTGCCCAAGGCGCGCAGCACGGAAGTCATCGAAAACGGGATAACGCTGGATGCCAAAAATCTCCTGCTGGCGGGCACCTCGCTGGTATCCGGACAGGGCCAGGCGGTGATTTTTGCCACCGGCATGCGTACCGAATTCGGCAAGATTGCCCACCTGACGCAAACCGCGGGCGAACCGGGCTCGCCCCTGCAGCGCGAGATCGCCCGGCTTTCCAAGCTGGTGGCAGCGTTCGCCTCGACGCTGGGGCTGATCTTCTTCGGCATCGGGATCGCCATCGGCCTGCCGTTCTGGGACAACCTGATGTTCGCCATCGGCATCATCGTGGCCAACGTGCCGGAGGGGCTGCTGCCAACCGTCACCCTGTCGCTGGCGATGGCGACCCAGCGCATGGCGAAACGCAACGCCCTGGTGCGGCACCTGCCGGCGGTCGAGACGCTGGGATCGACCACCGTGATCTGTAGCGACAAGACCGGCACCCTCACCCAGAACCGGATGAGTGTGCAGCAGATCTTCGCCGACGGCGTGCTGCTGCGTGCGGACAACCCTAAGGCACATACCGAAGATGACCATTTGCTGCGCAATGCACGGCACTGTCACAATCTGAAACGCAGCAACGGGAATGGGCAAACCGTCTGGCTGGGCGACCCGATGGAAATCGCCTTGGCCGAATTTTCCGTGCAAAAGGGAAATGAGGGAAGTGTTGACGACTTGCAACTCATCAGCGAGATCCCCTTCGACAGCGACCGCCGCCGCATGTCGGTGGTCATCAGCCTGCGCGGCGAGCGCTGGCTTTACTGCAAGGGCGCGCCCGAGGTGGTTCTGGGCTTGTGCCAGAGCATCGACGACGGCGACAGATTGACGCCGCTTGACCCGGCTGCCCGCAACCGCATCAGCCATGCCCAGGAAGCCATGGCCGGCCACGGACTGCGCGTGCTGGCGTTCGCTTACCGCAAGCTGGCAGAGGATGAATTGCCCGAGGAGCGGCAACTGGTGCTGTCCGGACTGATCGGCTTGCAGGATCCGCCCCGCCCCGAAGTCCCGCAAGCCATGGCTCGCTGTCGCACGGCCGGCATCAAAGTGATCATGGTGACCGGCGACCATCCGCAAACGGCAGTGGCGATTAGCCGCGAGATCGGCTTGGTATTAAGCGAAAACCCGGTCGTGGTGCGCGGCGAGGCATTGCGCAAGATGACCCCGGCACAATTGCAACTTGCCCTCGACAGTCCGGAAATACTGTTCACGCGCGTGACGGCGGAACAGAAGATGCTGATCGTCCAGGCGCTGAAGAACAAAGGGGAGATCGTCGCGGTCACCGGCGACGGCGTGAATGACGCGCCGGCGCTGAAAATCGCCCACATCGGCATTGCCATGGGCATCTCC
>CAYHXK010000110.1:0-7785 GCA_964360125.1 uncultured Sterolibacterium sp. | reverse complement strand
CTGTTTTTGAACGATTTCATGGCACGGGGGTGGTCTGACGACCATGCGAGTTAGTAAGGATCGGGGATGCCGAGCCGGGCAAGAATTTCGCGTTCCTTCGCTTCCATCAGCGCGGCATCTTCAGCGGATTGGTGGTCGTAACCCTGCAAATGCAGCATACCATGCACCACCAGATGGGCGAAATGGGACTCGACCGGCTTGCCCTGCTCGGCCGCCTCGCGCAACACCACCGCTGGGCAGATCGCCAGATCGCCGAGGACGAGGGGATCGGTTTCATAAGGAAAGGCCAGCACGTTGGTCGCATGGTCCTTGCCGCGCCACTCGCGGTTGAGCGCACGGCCTTCCGCGGCGTCGACAAAGCGCACCGCCACCCGCGCCGGTTGCTCGCAGCTCGCCCGCACCCAGCGGCGCACCAAAGGCCGGGAGGGTAGCGCGTCATTGTTGCAGGCGTATTGCACCGACAGCGAAAGGCGTTTCACCGCAGAGGCCGCAGAGGGTTCTTTCGGGGAGGCTTTTTTCTGCGCCCTCCGCGTCCTCCGCGGTGAGCTACTTGGCTTTGCCATGGGCCTCGTAGGCCGCGACGATGCGCGCCACCAGCGGATGGCGCACCACGTCCTCGGCGAGGAAATCGGTGAAGGCGATGCCGCGCACCTCGGCCAGTATCGCGCGCGCCTCGACCAGGCCGCTCTTCTGGCCGCGCGCCAGGTCGATCTGGGTGACATCGCCGGTGATGACGGCCTTGGCGCCGATGCCGATGCGCGTCAGGAACATTTTCATCTGCTCCGGCGTGGTGTTCTGGGCCTCGTCGAGAATGATGAAGGCATGGTTGAGGGTGCGCCCGCGCATGTAGGCGAGCGGAGCGATTTCGATCGCCTGGCGCTCGAACAGCTTGCCCACTTTCTCGAAGCCCATCAAGTCGTACAGCGCATCGTAGAGCGGGCGCAGATAGGGGTCGACCTTCTGCGACAGGTCGCCCGGCAGGAAGCCCAGCCGCTCGCCCGCCTCCACTGCCGGCCGCGTCAGGACGATGCGGCTGACATGGTCGCGCTCCAGCGCGTCGACCGCGCTGGCGACCGCCAGATAAGTCTTGCCGGTGCCGGCCGGGCCGACGCCGAAAGTGATGTCGTGTTCCTGGATCTGCTGCAGGTACTGGGACTGGCGCGGGGTGCGGCCGTGCAGGTCGGACTTGCGGGTGAGCAACCCGGGCAGGGCTTGCAGCGCCTGGCCACGCGCCTCATGATGCCGGGCAAGTTCGATCAGGCCGAGCTGGATCTCGTCGATGGATAGCGGTGTCTTGGCCAGATCGTAGAAATGCCGCAAGGCAGTGGCGGCCTGGGTCGCGCTGGCGCCGCTGACGCGGAAGCGTTCGCCGCGTCGCGCCAGCACCACGTCATAGGCCGTCTCGATCTGGCGCAGGTTTTCGTCGAGGGCGCCGCAGAGGTTGGCGAGCCGCTCGTTGTCGAGCGGCTCCAGGGCGATATCCAGCGGGCGCAGCTTCATGCTTCCCGCACCACTATTTCGCCGCGCAGCGAATGCGCCAGGGCGGCGCCGATGCGCACCTCGGCGAATTCACCGATCAAGCTTTCGGCGCCGGGGAAATTGACGACGCGGTTATTGTCGCTGCGGCCGGCCAGTTCGCTGCTGTCCTTCCGGGAGTGCCCTTCCACCAGGACGCGCTGCACGCTGCCGACCATGGCCGCGCCGATGGCGCCGGCCTGCTGCTCGATGCGCTGCTGCAATTGCCGCAGGCGCTCCTGCTTGATGTCCAGCGCGGACGTGTCGGACAGTTCGGCGGCCGGCGTGCCGGGTCGCGCGCTGTAGAGAAAGCTGAAGCTGCCGTCGAAGCCGATCTCGTCGATGAGTTTCAGCGTCGCCGCGAAATCCGCCTCGGTCTCGCCCGGAAAACCGACGATGAAATCCGAAGAAAGCGACAAACCGGGGCGCGCCGCCCGCAGCTTCCTGACGATGCTCTTGTATTCGAGCGCGGTGTAGCCGCGCTTCATCGCCGCCAGGATGCGGTCGGAACCCGACTGGACCGGCAGATGCAGGTGCGAAACCAGCTTGGGCACCCTGGCATAGGTGTCGATCAGGCGCTGGGTCATCTCGCGCGGATGCGAGGTGGTATAGCGGATGCGCTGAATGCCAGGCAGCTCGGCAATCGCTTCGATCAGGAAGGCCAGGTCCGCCGGCTCGCCGTCGTCCATCTCGCCGCGATAGGCATTGACGTTCTGCCCCAGCAGCGTCACTTCCCGCACGCCTTGCGCGGCCAGGCCAGCGACTTCGGCCAGCACGCCGGCCAGCGGCCGCGACACTTCCTCGCCGCGGGTGTAGGGAACGATGCAGAAGCTGCAAAATTTCGAACAGCCTTCCATGATCGAGACGAAGGCCGCCGCGCCCTCCGTGCGCGGCGGCGGCAGGGCGTCGAACTTCTCGATTTCCGGAAACGAGATATCGATCTGGGAACGGCCGCTGGCGCGGCGCGCGGCGATCAACTGGGGCAGGCGGTGGAGCGTTTGCGGACCGAACACGACATCCACGTAGGGCGCCCGGGCCAGGATCGCGGCGCCTTCCTGGCTCGCCACGCAGCCGCCGACGCCGATCACCAGACGCGGATTCGACTGCTTCAGGTGGCGGATCCGGCCGAGATCGTGAAACACCTTTTCCTGCGCGTTCTCGCGCACCGAGCAGGTGTTGTAGAGAATGATATCGGCATTTTCCGGAGAGTCGGTGGCCTCGGTCGGCTCGCTGCCCGTCTCCCCGGCATGCTGGGCCAGCACGTCGGCCATCTTGGCCGAGTCGTACTCATTCATCTGGCAACCGAAGGTGCGGATATAGACTTTCTGGGTCATCGGCGGACAGTCTGGGTTCGCGCGGGTTTCAAAACGCTGCCGTTCGCAAATCTGGTTGGATTCATGCCTGGATTATAGCGAACAGCGCCGCCGGGATAGAATAACAATCTTCGCTCAAGAGATTCAATGCATCCCGGCGGCGGCATGCCGCACCACCACACCAGATTTTTCCGGAACCCAGCATGTTGCGATTGACTGAAGCCAGGCTCCACCTCGATCACCCGGAAAGCGCGATCCAGGCGCTTATCCTCCAGCGGCTGAAGATAACGGCGGATGCACTGGTCTCCTATTCGATCTTCCGCCGCAGTTACGATGCCCGCAAGAAGTCGGAGATCGTCCTGAACTACACGCTGGATGTCGAACTCAGCCAGGCGATTGACGAAACGGCGCTGCTCGAAAGCCTGAAGGGCGACCGGCATGTACTACCCGCCCCGGACACCCGCTACCACTTCGTGGCAGAGGGCCCGATGGATCCGCTGAAGTTGCAGAATATTCGCCCGGTGGTGATCGGCAGCGGCCCCTGCGGCCTGTTTGCCGGCCTGCTGCTGGCGCAGATGGGTTTCCGCCCGATCCTCCTGGAACGCGGCAAGGCGGTGCGCGAGCGCACCCAGGACACCTGGGGGCTGTGGCGCCGGGGTGAGCTGAATCCGGAATCCAATGTCCAGTTCGGCGAAGGCGGCGCCGGCACCTTCTCCGACGGCAAGCTGTACAGCCAGATCAAGGACCCCCAACAGCGTGCGCGCAAGGTGCTGACGGAATTCGTCAAGGCTGGCGCGCCGCCCGAGATCCTCTACGTGAGCAAGCCGCACATCGTCACCTTCCGCCTGGTGGCGGTGGTGGAAAACCTGCGCGCCGCGATTCAGGCGCTCGGCGGTGAAATCCGATTCAACAGCCGGGTCGAGGATCTGCTCATCGAACACGGCGAGGTGCGCGGCGTGGCGCTCGCCGGCGGCGAGACGATCGCCACCCGGCATGTGGTGCTGGCGGTCGGCCACAGCGCCCGCGATACCTTCCGGATGCTCCAGCGGCGCGGCGTGTTTCTCGAAGCCAAGCCTTTTTCCATCGGCCTGCGCATCGAGCATCCGCAATCGCTGATCGACCGCGCCCGTTTCGGTGACAGCGCCGGCCACCCGCTGCTCGGCGCCGCCGATTACAAACTGGTGCATCACTGCGCCAACGGTCGCTCGGTCTACAGTTTCTGCATGTGTCCCGGCGGCACCGTGGTGGCGGCGGCTTCCGAGCCGGGCGGGGTGGTCACCAACGGCATGAGCCAGTATTCGCGCAACGAGCGCAACGCCAACAGCGCCATGGTGGTCGACCTCACGCCCGCCGATTTTCCCGGCGGCCCGCTGGCCGGCATCGATTTCCAACGTCATTGGGAGGCGCGCGCCTTTGCCGCGGGCGGCGGCGCCTATGCCGCCCCGGCGCAGCGCGTCGGCGATTTCCTGGCCGGCCGGCCCTCCACCGCGAGCGGTTCGGTGCAACCCTCCTATACACCCGGCGTGCAGTGGACCGACCTGGCCGATTGCCTGCCGGATTACGTTGTCGCCGCGTTGCGCGAGGCGCTGCCTGCCTTCGCAACAAAGCTCAGGGGATTCGCCATGGACGACGCGGTGCTGACCGGCGTCGAAACGCGCACTTCCTCGCCGCTCCGCATCAAGCGCGGCGACGACTTGCAGAGCATCAGCACGCGCGGCCTGTTCCCGGCCGGGGAGGGGGCCGGCTATGCCGGGGGAATTCTCTCGGCGGCGGTGGATGGGATCAAGGTAGCGGAGGTTGTGGCGCTGAGCATAGTCGGCAGAGCTTGCTGAAATAGACGCTTAGTACCGGACCCCCAGCGCCTCGCATAGAAATTTCATCAAAGGCGCGGCGGCGGCAAAGCGCGCGCCGGCCAGCTTGACCAATCCGGACCCGGTGACTTCCGCCGGGGACAAGGGCGCGAGGCCGATGAAGTCCTTGCGCTTCAGATCCTCCAGCGCCGCATGGTCGACGGCGTAGCCGCGCGGCGGCCGCGTCAGGCTGTCCCCGGCGAGCGCCCAGTGCGCCGTAAACTTCCGCTCGTCTCGCACGGCAAACCAGCGCTCGGGTTTGGCGGCAATCAGGTCGCGTATGCGACCCAGCGCATCGGCCTCGGGATGCCAGCAGCCCGCGCCGAAGAAACACTCGTCGCCGGCGACATGCAGGTAAAAACCCGGGGCATGCACGTCCTTGCCCAGCGCGTGGCGGAACTGGATGCCGATATTGGTCTTATACGGGGATTTGTCGCGCGAGAAGCGCGTGTCGCGGAATACGCGCATCAGCGATCCACCGACCTTGCGCGGCTCGGCGCGGAATTCGGGGGCGAATTTTTCCAGGACGGGACCCATTGCCTCGATCAACTCGAGCGCCGGCTGGCGCACCAGAGACTCGTAACGCGGCTTGTTCGCCTCGAACCAGGTCCTGTCGTTGTTGGCGGCCAGTTCGTCGAGGAAGCTGAAAGTAGCCTTGGTGAACATCGGGATATCCTTTCCTATGCCAGAAAAGTGTCTCGAGTGAAGGACGAGTACCCGCCTTCAAAGGTCGACTACCGGGCGGGCGGCGACTCCGCCATTGCCGGGGTGTCCGGATCGTAGAAACGCACCGCATTGCGCCCTGCCGCTTTGGCTTGATACATGGCTTTGTCGGCCTGAGCGAGCAGATCATTGACCGACTTCTCGGTACCATTGAACAGGCAGATGCCGATGCTGGGAGTACTCGTATGGGTCAGGTCCTGGAGTGTATAAGGCGCATCCAGGGTTAGGCGTATTTTCTCCGCCACCTCCCTGGCCTGGGCTGCGGCGACTTGCTCGTCGTGGCTGAGTTCTTCGAGCACCACCACGAACTCGTCGCCACCCAGCCGCGCCACGGTATCTTCCGCCCGGACGCAGGAAAGCAGGCGGTTAGCCACCTCGATCAGCAACAGGTCGCCGACTTCATGGCCCTGCGTATCGTTGAGCACCTTGAATTCATCCAGATCGAGAAACAGCACCGCCCCATAGTTCTTGCGCCGGGCGCTGGCCAGCTGCGCCTGGCCGAAGCGGTCGAGCAGCAGGCGCCGGTTGGGCAATTGTGTCAGCGGATCATAAAAGGCCAGGCTGTGGATCTGCTCTTCGGCGGCCTTGCGTTGGGTAATGTCGGAAAAGATACCGACGTAATTGGTGACGCTGCCGTCCGCTCCGGAAACCGCTGAAATAGTCAGCCACTCGGGGTATATCTCGCCGTTCTTGCGGCGATTCCAGACTTCCCCTTCCCAGTACTTTTCCTGTAACAACGTTTCCCACAGCCGGCGGTAGAACTCTTTGTCATGGCGCCCCGATCTCAAGATCTTCGGGGTTTCCCCCAGCGCCTCCTCGGCGCTATAGCCGGTCAGCCTGGTGAACGCACGGTTGACCCGCAGGATGATGCTGGCGTGGTCCGTGACCATCATGCCGTCCTGGGTCTCGAAAGCAGCAGCGGCAATGCGCAGATCCTGTTCGGTTCGCAGGCGTTCGGTAATGTCCTCATTGATGCCGACCATTTTCACGGCAAGTCCGGCATCGTCATGGTGAACTTTGGCGATGGCGCGGATGGTGCGAATTTCGCCATCCCCCCGGTGGATGCGGAATAGCGTATCGATTTTCCTGCGCTCCCGGAGCGCATCCTGAAACACGGCCTCAGTGTCAGTGGAATCTTCCGTCATCAGGCTGCTCTTCCAAGCCTGGTAGAGCGAAGAAACTCTCGACGCATCGAGGCCATAGATGGCGTACATGGAATCATCCCAACTCAGCTTGCGACTTGCCAGATCGTATTCCCACACGCCCACGCCGTCGGCTTCTGCAGCCAGCCTTAGACGTTCATCCTTTTCCTGCAGATCGGTACGGTAACTCGCCTTAAGATGCTCGAATTTCCGTTGCCAGCGTTGATAGAAAAAAAGTATCAGGCTGATGGCCAGGCTCAGCAACAGCAACAACCCGCTGTGAATAAGAACTTCCTGACGCCAGGTTGCGTAGAGTGCACGGAGATCACGGCTGATGGCGACTACCAGCGGCTTGTCCATGTGTAACTGGTCGCTGCGAATGGTGTGCAGGGCGACCAAGCGTTCGGCATCGCCGCCTGAGCCGATGTCGGTCAGTATGCTGGTCGTCCGACCGCTGTCCCGATGCCGGCTGAAGGGCGTACCGGGCTTTGCCAAATCCTCGCCGTGCGAGCCTTCCAGCCCGGGCGCCGTCAGGAACAGCTTGCCGTCGCCGTGGATCAGGGAGACCCGCATGTCCTCCGCGTAGCGCACCGAACTCAGCAGGATGCCGAACTCCTCGGGATCCAGGGTGGCGTTGACGATGCCGGCGAGCCGGCCTTTGGGTCCGGAAATCACGCGTGACAAAGGTATGGTGAAGATACCGAGGACAGTCATGAAGGGCTGGCCGACGAAAAGGATGTCCGGGTTCGGGTTGCTCAATACCGTCTGGAAGTATTCTCGATGACTGAAATTCTTCCCGATGACCTCTTCCCGGCCGGCGGCGATCATAGTTCCATCCGAATCGATGATGGACAGAGTGCGCACGCCGGGCATGGCGTCGCCCATGGTCTTCAACTGGCGATTGGCGCGTTCCGCGCCATCCGGCTTGCCCTTCCAGTAGGGCACTTCACTGATGACGCTGGCCAGCGACAGATTGACCGCATGCAACTGGCGTCCCAGGTTCTCGTCTACGACCCTGGCCTGGGCCAGCAACCGCTGGCGCTCCTGGAGGTCGATGTGGTGGTATTCCTTGATCAGGGAATAGGCGACAAAGCCGCCCAATGCCAGCAGGATCATGCCGAGGAACAACCACTCGATCAAGCGTTGGGGCAAGCGGCGAGAAGTTTTACTGTTGCTCATGTTCGAGCCAGTGCAAAGCAAGTACTTTCGATTGTACTGGACGGAACAGCCCCGACAACTCAG
>CAYHXK010000109.1:0-7792 GCA_964360125.1 uncultured Sterolibacterium sp. | reverse complement strand
ATCTGATGACTACTTTAACTTCAGGGAGGAATAAAGGAATTACGGGGACGACTAAGGACGTGATATCGGGATACAGTGACTTGACGGCGGCTTCTGTAGCTAAAAACTGCATCTAGCGTCTCCTGACTATTCCTCTTGAAACCGGTGCAAACCCATACATGGTCTCTCCCCAGCGGTTGTCCGAGGCAAATTTCAATTCGGACTGACCTACTACATATAGTGTGTTGACAACTAACATTGACTAAGTGTAGTGGTTCAAATTAAAACTTGCAAGAAATATTTAATGATGCCGGTAATTTATTTCCAGCTCGTCGGAAATTTGCAACATGCCAGCGTGAAATAAGTCACATCTTGGCGTTGCTCGGGAGATACCGAACGATACGCTTCCAGTCGAACTGGGGGCCGGGATCGGTTTTCCGGCCTGGCGCAATATCGGCATGGCCGGCTATTTCGGCAAGCGGGTAGCAGCGCTTCAGAAGGTCTAGCAAACCTGTCAGGACATGGTACTGGGCCTCCTCGAAAGCCACGCTGTCGCATCCTTCCAGCTCTATCCCGATGGAAAAGTCGTTGCAGCGGATGCGGCCGCGCCAGCTGGAAAGGCCGGCATGCCAGGCGCGCTTATCGCATGGAACAAACTGGACCAGGGTCCCGCTACGGCGAATCAAAAAGTGCGTCGAGACCCGCAGGTCATGGATTTCCGTGTAATAAGGGTGCGCAGCTGGATCAAGGCGGTTGGTGAAGAGACGCTCGATGGCGTCGCCGCCAAATTCTCCCGGCGGCAAGCTGATGGCGTGAATGACGATCAGGCTGACGGCCGCGCCTGAGGGGCGTTCGTCGCAGTTCGGGGATGGAACGAACAGGATGTCTGGCAGCAGGCCATCGACGAGGATCGAAGAGGCGGTCGGAATCGGCATTATTCGTTGAGGCCCAGTCGCTTCATCCGATAACGCAGGGAGCGGAAAGTAACGCCGAGCAGCTTGGCTGCGGCCGTGCGGTTGAAGCGGGTTTTTTGCAAGGCGTCCAGTATCGCCTGCTTCTCCACTCGATCCAGCTGATCCTGCAAGGGATCCTGGGTTTCCGGCAAAGCGCCGACACTTCCGAATTCTGCGGAATTGACTGGAACCAGATGCAGGTCGTCGATCTCGATGACATCCCCGGACAGCAAAGCCAGGGCACGCTCCAGTACATTTTCCAACTCGCGCACATTTCCCGGAAAAGGGTATTCACTCAAAGCCGAGAGCGCTGCCGGTGTCAGCCTGGGTAACGACAGGCCGGCGGTACTCGCCAGCCGCTCCAGGATGTTGTGCGCCAGCATGGGGATATCCTCCCGGCACTCGCGCAGCGGCGGCATCCTGAGCTCGATGACATTGAGGCGATAAAACAGGTCCTGGCGAAACTTGCCCTGATCAACCAAGACTTTTAGATCCTGGTGGGTAGCGCAAATGATCCGCACATCCACGGCATCTTCGCCGGTGGCGCCGACCTTGCGCACCCGCTTCTCCTGGATCGCGCGCAGCAGCTTGACCTGCATGATCAGCGGCAGGTCGGCCGCCTCGTCGAGGAACAAGGTACCGCCATCGGCAGCCTGAAAAAAACCATCCCGCTCGCTTTCCGCACCGGTGAAAGCACCCTTGCGGTAACCGAAGAACTCGCTTTCCATCAGATTTTCCGGAATAGCGCCGCAGTTGACGGCGACGAAAGATGCCCCGCGCCGCGCGCCGAGTCGATGAATCAGGCTGGCCGCCAACTCCTTGCCGCTGCCCGACTCGCCGGAGATATACACCGGCGCCTGACTGCGTGCGACACGTTCGATCATGGATCGCGCCTGGTGCATCGCAGGCGAATCCCCGAGCAACGCCTGCGTCGTTGAAGGTGCATCGCTATCGCCGCGTTGCGGCAGGTCGATGGCGGACTTGACCAGAATGCGCAACTGATCCAGCGACACCGGCTTCGCCAGATAATCGAAGGCGCCCGCCTTGAGGGCCGAAACGGCATTCTCCATGCTGCCATGCGCCGTAATCACCGCGACCGGCATATCCGGGCAATGTTCGCCGATATGCCGCACCAGATCCAGGCCCGCGCCGTCCGGCAGACGCATGTCGGTGAGGCACAACTGGTAGCGGCCATTACCCAGAAAACGCTTGGCCTCGGCCACGGTCCCCGCGCAATCCGCGCTCAGACCCATGCGCGCGAGCGTCAGGTCGAGCAGTTCGCGGATATCCGGCTCGTCGTCGACGACCAGTACCCGGATCGGTCCGCCGCGGATTTTGCGCTCGGTCTTTCCTGACATCACGTCCCCTTGCCGGTCAGGCAAAAATGCGCGCCCGGCGCATTGTCGTGGATTTCCAACCGCGCGCCGTTGGCTTCGCAGAGTTCGCGTGCAATATACAGGCCGAGACCGGTGCCGCCGCCGTGCGTGGTGAAGAACGGTTCAAACACCTGGCTGCGCAGCTTCGGCTCGATCCCCGCGCCATCGTCAATGATATGCAATTCCGTGCGTCCCGGGGAGATAGACGCGCGTGTTTCGATACGGATGCTGCCCGGTTCCTCACGGCAATAACGCAGTGCATTGCCCAGCAGGTTCCACAGCACCCGATTGAGATGGCTACGATCGAAACTCAGCAAAACCACTTCGTCAATGGACACCGCGACTATCCGGTTGACCCGATGGTCATTGACGGCATACTCATCGATAAAAGTTTCAACGAAAGTCCCCAGGCGGAGTAATTCGGCTTTGGCTTGGTCGCGCCGGCCCAATTCGAGAACTTCGTCAACCAATCGGTTAAGGCGTTGGCTGTTGTCGCCGATGATCCGGGTCAGGCGCGTCTGCGTGACATCGACTTCCCCCTCGGCCAGCAGTTCGGCGGCATGGCTGATCGCCGAGAGAGGATTGCGAATTTCATGCGCCATATTGGCGGTCAGCCGGCCTAGTGCGGCCAGCTTCAATTGTTGAGCCTGTGCCAATTCCCGATCCATGTCCTCGATATAGATCAGGGCATTTCCCCATTCTCCTGCCGGAAGAAAGCGGGCCCGCAACAGGCTGCCGCTGGGGGGGACCCGGAAGAGCTCCGCCGCCTCGACGGATTGCAGACGCCAGCGCGGATAATACTCGGCCAGCGCCCGGGAAAAAGCGGAGAGGTCGGATCCGGGAGGTGGGCCAACCCCCAGCAGTTGCTCCGCCTGCGGGTTATGCTGGCGCACCAATCCCTCGGCATCGATCACCAAAACGCCATCCTGCATGTCGCGAATCACGCGCTGGTTGATGCGCAACTGGTCCGCCAGCTCGATGCCGCGCCGGCGCGCCAGATCCTCATTGGTCACGACGCGCCGAGCCAGCAGGCGCGCGGTGATTGCAGTGGCAAAAAAACCGATGCTGGTAATGCCCGAGCGGACGAAGTTTTCCGCATCGGCGTCAAACTCCAATACGCGATAGGACTGTTCGAGCAGTATCGCCAGCGTTGCCAGCGCCGCAAAAAACAGGGTCAGGCGTCCCTGCCCAACCAGTCCCGCGCCCGCCAGGACCACCAGCAGCATGAAAGCCATCCCGCTCTTGGCGCCGCCGCTGGCATACATCAGCAGCGTGAGCGCCAGGATATCGGTTGCCACCTGCAGCGTCAGGTGGAAGCTGAAGCCCCGCTTGAGTCTTTGCAATGCCCCGTAAAACAGCAGGCTAAGAAACAGATAGGCGACGCTGACCCAGGCAAACATGCCGGGATTTTGCGAGCCGAAGCTGAGCGAACCGCCATAGATCAAGATGGCGCAGACAAAGACTGTCGCGACACCGAGCCGGTACACATTGAAGTAGTGCAGTGAGCGCCAGAAGCTGTCCGGCGGATCCAACGCGGGCGCCAGCCCGGGGGTTGTTTCAGCGATCTCGCTCAAGCGGGCCGAGTCCGCGATGCTGTTCGCTGCAATAGTGCTGTCCTCCAGATTCCACGCTTTCGGCTTCGGGAAGGTTGATGCCGCAATAGGCGCAGGCCACCATTTTCTGCGCCGGCGGAGTCTGGGGCGGAACTTGCCTGCGCCGGCCCGCCCCGCGCAGGACCAGATAGACCAGCACTGCGAGCAATCCAAACAAAAGCAGTTTAAACATAACGCTGTTTCCCCAACAGGTCCAGGCCGCTACCAGGTAGCGCTGGAGGTGCGGAAATTGCCTGCGTGGCGGACTTCGGCCGACTTTGATCCTCGGACGCCGAGTTCCATCCTCGCGACTGGAGTTTTACCTGGGAAAATATCACGTTCATTTGTCGCCATGTTACCTGACATCGACTGAGCAGAATCAATCCTGTATAGACCATGCGCCTGAAAATTGCAGTAAATGGCTCGGGCGAATATTTGCGCAGATGTCCACACCCGTCCGGCTGTCCCCATCGAGAGGGCGCCGGGATGCCTTGACAAGCCAACGCGGAGCCGGGCTGCGGCCTTACATGCAGACAAGTACGGCAAGTTCCACTAGAGTCTATGTTCGATACATCCATTCAGCAGGAGACATCATGGCCCAAGCCTATATATTCGACGCCGTGCGCACCCCTCGCGGCAAGGGCAAGCAGGGCGGCAGCCTGAACCAGGCGACGCCGATCCATCTCGCCGCCACAGTACTGCATGCGATCCGCGAGCGTAACCGGCTCGACACTGCCAACGTCGATGACATCGTGCTCGGCTGCGTCGAACCGGTGGGCGAACAGGGCGCCGACATCGCTCGCGTCGCGGCGCTCTACGCCGATTATGCGGTGACTGCTCCCGGCGTCACCGTCAGCCGTTTCTGCGCCTCCGGTCTGGAGGCCTGCAACCAGGCCGCGGCGCAGATCATGGCCGGGCAAGCGGAGCTGGTGATCGGCGGCGGAGTGGAAAGCATGTCGCGGGTGCCGATGTTCTCCTCCGGCGGCGCCTGGCCGACCGATCCGCAAGTGGCGCACAAGACCTATTTCACTCCGCAGGGAGTTTCCGCCGACCTGATCGCCACCAAGTGGGGCTACTCGCGCGGCGACGTGGATGGCTATGCCATCGAATCCCAGCGCCGCGCCAAGCATGCCTGGGACAATGCCTATTTCCGGCATTCCATCGTGCCGGTGCGGGATCTCAATGGCCTCGTCATGCTCGACCACGACGAGCACATGCGCCCGCAAACGACGCTGGCGGATCTCGCCGCCCTCAAGCCGGCCTTCCTGGAGCAAGGGGAGAAGTTCGGCTTCGACAGCGTGATCCTGCAACGCTACCCGGAAGTGGAGCGCATCGAGCATGTACATCACGCCGGCAACAGTTCCGGCATCGTCGATGGCGCCGCGGCGGTGCTGTTCGGCAGCAGGGAAATGGGCGAGAAACTGGGGCTGAAGGCACGCGCCCGGATCCGCTCCTTCGCCTCGGTCGGCTCCGAGCCGGCGATCATGCTCACCGGGCCCAGCTATGCGGCGGAAAAGGCGCTGCAGCGCGCCGGCATGTCGCTGAAGGACATCGACCTGTTCGAACTCAACGAAGCCTTCGCCGCGGTGGTGCTGCGCTTCATGCAGGTGCTCGAAATACCGCACGAGCGGATCAACGTCAATGGCGGCGCCATCGCCATGGGTCATCCGCTGGGCGCCACCGGCGCCATGATACTCGGCACGCTGCTCGACGAACTGGAGCGGCGCGATCTCGCCACCGGACTGGTCACCCTGTGCGTCGGCGCCGGCATGGGCACGGCCACGGTCATAGAAAGGCTATGACCGTGACAAATTGAACAACCATCCCCCCGCCCCCTTCCCGGGGAAGGGGGTGACGAAATCAGAGAGGCCAGAATGTTGAACTACTCAATGGACCACGACGGCATCGCCACCATCGAATGGGATCTGCCCGACCGGACGCAGAACGTCCTCAACGACACAAGCATGGCGGCTTTCGGCACGGCCATGCAGAATGCGCTCGCCGAGCCGGCCGTGAAGGGCATCCTGATTGCCTCGGCGAAGAAGGATTTCATCGCCGGCGGCGACCTGGAAATGCTGATGCAGGGTAACCAAGCGCAACCTCTGTTCGACGGCATGATGCGCTGGCACCAGCTGCTGCGCGCCATGGAAACCGGCGGTAAGCCCATAGCCGCCGCGCTCAACGGCAGCGCCTTGGGCGGCGGACTGGAACTGGCGCTGGCCTGCCATTACCGCGTGGCCGCCGACAATCCTAAGGCACGCTTCGGCTTTCCCGAAGTCACCCTGGGTCTATTGCCCGGCGCCGGCGGCACCCAGCGGACGGCGCGCCTGATGGGCATGCAAGCCTCGCTGCCGCTGCTGCTGGAAGGCAAGCGCATCAAGGCGCACGAAGCGCAGCAAGCCAACCTGATTCACGCTGTAGCGCCGATGGGAGAAGAACGCGCTACGGCGCGCAGCTGGCTGATCGGCAGCATCCGGAGCGGCGTCGAACCGCAGCAGCCGTGGGACGGCAAAGGCTACCGGATTCCCGGCGGCGGCGTGATGACGCCGGCCGGCATGCAGCTATTCACCGGCGCCAACGCCATGCTGCGGGAGAAGACCTACGGCAATTATCCGGCGCCGCGGCATATCCTCTCCTGCATTTTCGAGGGCCTGCAGACCGACATCGACACCGGCTTGAAAATCGAGGCGCGCTATTTCGTGAACCTCGTCATGAGTCCCGAAGCCAGGAACATGATCCGCAGCCTGTTCTTCGGCATGAACGAGGCCAACAAACTGGGCGGCCGGCCAGCGGGCGTGCCGACGCAGGCTTATACGAAAATCGGCATGCTCGGCGCCGGCATGATGGGGGCCGGCATCGCCTATGCGTCTGCCATGGCAGGGATGGACGTGGTATTGCTCGACACCAGCCGGGAGGCTGCCGACAAGGGCAAGGCCTACTCGCGCAAACTGCTCGCCAAGCAGGTGGAAAAGGGGCGCATCGGCCAGGATGCGGCGAATGCCGTGTTGGCAAGGATCAAGCCAACCGCCGCTTATGAAGAACTGCAAGGCTGCCAACTGGTGATCGAGGCGGTGTTCGAGGACCGCGCGATCAAGGCCGATGTCACCCGCAGGGCTGAAGCCGTGTTGATGACGGATGGAGCCACCGATGCTATTTTCGCCACCAACACCTCGACCCTGCCGATCACCGGATTGGCGGAAGCCAGCAGCCGGCCGGCCAACTTCATCGGCCTGCATTTCTTCTCGCCCGCCGAGCGGATGCCGCTGGTGGAAATCATCGCCGGCCGGCTGACCTCGCAGACCACCCTGGCGCGCGCCATGGACTTCGCCAAGGCCATCGGCAAAACCCCCATCGTGGTCAAGGACGCGCGCGGCTTTTACACCAGCCGCGTTTTCGGCGCCTACATCACCGAGGGCATGGCGCTGCTCAAGGAAGGCGTCGCGCCGGCGCTGATCGACCGGGCCGGCCTGATCTCCGGCATGCTGGTCGGCCCGCTGGCGCTCACCGACGAGGTATCCATCGAACTGGTCTACCAGGTCGCCCGGCAGACCCAGGCCGATCTCGGCGACGCCTATGTCGAACCGCCTTCGTCCTCCGTGGTGACACTGATGGTGGAGCAGCTCGGGCGGATGGGCAAAAAGGTCGGCAAGGGTTTTTACGATTACCCGGCCGACGCCAGGAAACGTCTGTGGCCGGGCCTCGCCGAGCATTTCCCGCCCAAGGCGGAGCAGCCCGGGGTGGCGGAAGTGGTCGAGCGGCTGATCCTGATCCAGTCGCTGGAAACCGCCCGCTGCCTGGAGGAAAAAGTGCTGATGCGCCCGCAGGACGCCGACGTCGGGGCAATCCTCGGCTGGGGCTATCCGCCTTTCCGGGGCGGCCCGATCGGCTGGAT
>CAYHXK010000108.1:0-7931 GCA_964360125.1 uncultured Sterolibacterium sp. | reverse complement strand
CCACAGTACGGAGTTGGTCGCCGACTTGCGCGAGGAGCCGGTGCCGACCACGTCTCCGACATAGGCTACCTGGTGGCCCTTGGCCTTGAGCGCGTTGATCTGCTTGACCGCGCCGATCTTGCCGGGCTCGTCGGCGACGATCCCCGGACGCGGATTCTTCAGCATGGCCAGCGCATGCAGCGGGATGTCGGGGCGGCTCCAGGCATCGGGCGCGGGCGACAGGTCGTCGGTGTTGGTCTCGCCGGTGACCTTGAAGATGGTCACGGTCAGGCTTTGCGGCACTTCCGGGCGGGAGGTGAACCACTCGGCGTCGGCCCAGGATTGCAGTACTTTTTTGGCATGCGCGTTGCCGGCGTCGGCCTTTTCCTGGATGTCGTGAAAGGCGTCGAAAATCAGCAGTGTTTTGGAAAGGGCGGCGGCGGCGAGTGGCCCGGTCACGGCATCGTCGAGCAGGTCGATCAACGGCTGGACGTTGTAACCGCCGAGCATGGTGCCGAGCAGCTCAGTAGCCTTTTCGCGCGAGAGTAGTGCGCATTTTTCCTTGCCCAGCGCCACGGCGGCCAGGTAGGAGGCTTTCACCTTGGCGGCGTTGTCCACCCCGGCCGGCACGCGGTGAGTGATCAGGTCGAGCAGGAATGTTTCTTCTCCTTTGGGCGGAGCCTTCAACAGTTCGATGAGTTCCTCGGTCTGCTTGACGTTCAGTGGCAGCGGCGGAATGCCGAGCGCTGCGCGCTCGGCGACGTGGGCACGGTAGGCTACTAGCACGGCGACATCCTTTCAGAAAAGACAGGTGTTAGTTGAAGAAACGTTCATTGGCGGTTGCCGGCAATGACATGCCGGACGCATGGGCGCGGCGCAGCAGTTGCCAGTAGTAGCGAAACGAAGCCCGGTCGTGCAGCTTGCCGGCATGCTGGATCGGGCTCCAGTCGGCATTCTGCGCGGCACACAGGAGTTCCGTCGCTGCCGCGATTTCGGTGAAATCCGGTCGCATGGCTTCGACGATGGGCGGTATCTGGCTCGGGTGGATGCTCCACATGCGAAGGAAACCGAATTCCTGGCGCGCCCGCCGCGCATCCTCGCGCACCACGGCGCCGTCGCGCAGTTCGACGCTGACATTATGCGTCGGCACCACGCAGTTGCCCAGTGCGGCCGCGGCGATTTCGCATTTGGCGCGGACGATCAGCGGATGCTCGAATTGTCCGGGGCTGCGCATGGCGTCGGCCGGAATCGCGCCGTGATGGGCGCTGACATAATCCATCAGGCCGAAGTCGAGCGATTCGACGGCGCTGACGGCGGCGATTTGCCAGGCCTCGCGCAGTGCGGCCGGCGTCTCGATCAGGACATGGAGCGGGATGGCACGCTCGATTCCGCAACTGGTTTGCAGATCGCGCAGCACCGCCAGTTGCGTGAGGACGTCATCGATGCCGCGCACCTTGGGCAGGACCACATAGGCCAGGCGAGCGCCGGCCGCGCCGACGATGATGCGGAGATCGTCGCGCCAGTGCGGATGGGTGATGTCGTGGATGCGCGCGCCGACACGATTGTGGCGGTTGGCGTCGCTCATGATGCAGGCGGCGACCATCTCGGCATGCCGGCGTTCGCCGCCCGCCGGAGCGCCGTCCTCGCAGTCGCAGGTGATGTCGAACAGCGGTCCGAGTTCGGCCTGTAGCGCGAGCGCCTTGAGGATCTGTTTTTCGCTGCCGGCGTAATGCTCGCAGGCGGATAGCGCGGGCAAAGGCCGATCAGTGCCCGAATACAGCACGGCGGAGGGATGGAGGCGTGCGCTCATGGCGGCAGTTCCCACCCAGCTGCGATGCTAGCCGGTCAACCCAGCAGATGCTTGATGCCGTCGCGCTCTTCGGTCAGTTCCTTGAGCGTGAAGTCCATGCGCTCGCGGCTGTAGGCATCGATTTCGAGACCCTTGACCATTTCGTATTTGCCGTTGGCGCAGATGCAGGGGAAGCCGTAGATCATGCCCTCCGGGATGCCGTAGGAACCGTCCGAGCAAATTCCCATGGTCACCCACTGGCCGTCGCTGCCCTGCGTCCAGTTGCGCATGTGGTCGATGGCGGCATTGGCGGCGGAGGCGGCGGAGGACAAGCCGCGCGCTTCGATGATGGCGGCGCCGCGCTTGCCGACGGTGGGGATATAGGTGTCGCGATACCAGGCCTGATCGTTGACCAGGGCCACCGCGTTCTGGCCGCCGATGGTGGCGAAGCGGATATCCGGATACATGGTCGGCGAATGGTTGCCCCACACCACCATTTTCTCGATGCTGGTGACGGCCTTCCCGGTGCGGCTGGCGAGCTGCGAGATGGCGCGGTTGTGGTCGAGACGCATCATCGAAGTGAAGTTGGCGCGCGCCAGGTCCGGCGCGGAATTCATGGCGATCAAGGCGTTGGTGTTGGCCGGGTTGCCGACCACCAGGACCTTGATGTCGCGGCTGGCGACTTGATTCATGGCGCGGCCTTGCACGGTGAAAATCGCGCCGTTGGCCTCCAGCAGGTCCTTGCGCTCCATGCCCTTGCTGCGCGGGCGGGCGCCGACCAGCAGGGCGATGTTGGCATCCTTGAAGGCGAGCTTGGCATCGTCGGTCTGGATTACGCCGGCGAGCAACGGGAAAGCGCAGTCCTCCAGTTCCATCGCCACGCCTTTCAAGGCGGGCAGGGACGGGGTGATTTCCAGCAGTTGCAGGATCACCGGTTGATCCTTGCCGAGCATCTCGCCGCTGGCGATGCGGAACAGCAGGCTGTAACCGATTTGACCGGCGGCGCCGGTGACGGTGACACGGACGGGGGCTTTGGTCATGTTGAATACTCCTTTAAATCAAGAAAAATCCTGGACGTTGGCGCGTGGCTGAAGAGATGCGTCAAGTATCAATCTGGGAGCTCGTCTTCGTCTATAAACACCGGTATTCCCAGTATATTTTCATGCCATGTTAAATCCGTTTTTTGCACCGTGTCAATAGTTATCTTATGTAATATATAAGATATAAGACATGGGATGGACGTTATCGTTTTTTTGTGGTGAAATCTGCTCCATGATACAGGAACAGCCCACCTCTCCGACTTTCAGTCCGCTCTACCGCCAAATCAAAAGTCTGATCCTGCAGGGCTTGGAATCCGGGGAGTGGCGTCCCGGCGAGGCCATTCCCAGTGAAACCGAACTGGCCTTGCGCTTCAGCGTCAGTCAGGGAACGGTGCGCAAGGCCATCGACGAGATGGCGGCGGAAAATCTGCTGATTCGCCGGCAAGGCAAGGGTACGTATGTCGCTTCTCACAACGATGCCGAGCAACGCGCGAAATTCCGTTTTCTGCGCCTGGTGCCGGAGAGCGGCAATCCTGAAACCGCGCAAAGCACGCCGCTGGAATGTTGGCGGGCCAAGACCGGGCAGGAAGCTTCGCGCATTTTGAGCATCAAGATCGGCGCACCGATCACCATTATTCGCCGCCTGCTCAAGTTCGATGCCAAGCCTGTGGTCATCGACGAAATCTATTTGCCCGGCGAGATATTCGTCGGACTGAGCCTGGAGATGTTGCAGGCGCATCAGGGGTCTTTTTACGGTCTGCTCGAAAGCCAGTTCGACGTTCGCATGATCCGCGCCGAAGAGCGCCTGCGTGCAGTTGCCGCCGATCGCGCCAGTGCCGCCTTGCTCGGCGTAGCCGAAGGGTCGCCGCTGCTTTCGGTGGAGCGGGTCAGCTACACCTATGGCGATCGACCGGTGGAGTGGCGGCGCGGCCTGTACCTGACCACGGAACACTATTACCAGAACGAGTTGGGCTGAAGCTTGAACATGGAAAAATCAATTTCACCGCAAAGGACGCAGAGGACGCAAAGGAAAACAAGTAATTGGCAAATTGTTGCAGCGTGAATCTACTAGGTTGTATATGCATTTGAATTTCTTTGCGTCCTCTGCGTCCTTTGCGGTGAAATGTTTAACTTGAAATTTCGCAGCCTGCTTTCGTAAGTACATAGCTCGTTCAGCGACGTTTAGCGACGCCGCGCAATTGGAGTTCGAAGCCAAAATGCCTGAGAACATCAAGCAGCGTCCAAAGTATCTGAACCTGGCGGAAATCCGTTTGCCTTTGGCGGGCTTCGTTTCTATCCTGCACCGCATCAGCGGCGCCGGGCTGTTCCTGCTGCTGCCCTTGCTGCTCTATCTGTTGCAACTCTCGCTGGGCACCCCGCAGGATTTCGAATCCTTGCGTGCCTACCTCGCCTATCCGCTGCTCAAACTGATCCTGCTGGGGCTGCTGTGGGCCTTTCTGCATCACTTCTGCATGGGAATCCGCATCCTGCTGCTGGATATGCATATCGGCGTCGAACTTCCTGCCGCGCGCAACAGCGCCAAGGCAGTCATGGTCATCAGCCTGTTGTTGACCGCGCTGCTGGGGGCAAAACTATGTTGAAGCGCAGCGTGGTCGGAGCGCACTACGGCCTGATGGACTGGCTGGCGCAACGTATTACGGCTGCCGTGATGGCGGTCTACACGCTGATCCTGGCCACCGGCGAGCGCCTCGATAACCTCGACGATCCCTACCGCCTATTTCGCTGCCATAGCATCATGAACTGTGTCGATGCCTGCCCGAAAGGCCTCAACCCGACCAAGGCGATCGGCAAGATCAAGGAAATGATGGTGCGGCGGGCCGTATGAACATGCTTTCTGACCGACCGCGGAATTCGCCGGCGTCGCTGCATGACGCGCCATTTAGATTGCATAGCAGACCGCATTTGGGGCGGTTGCGCTGGCATTCGCGGCGTGCGCTGCTGGAGTTGGACTTGCTGTTGGAACGCTTCTGGCGGAGTCACGGCGACGACCTCGATGCGCAGCAGGCGGTGTTGCTGGAAGAGCTGCTGCGGCTGGAAGATCACGATTTGTGGGATATGCTGTGCGGTCGTCGGGAAATCGGCGATCCACGCTGGCAAAAAATCATTGATAAGCTTCTTGAGGTCCAGGCTTGACGGAAGCAGCTATTCAGGCAGTTTTTCTGTGAATTTTATTTTGAACAGACATAAGGGGTATCTCATGACTACAACTACGCAACGCACGGCTACGCTCACACTCGACGGCAAGACAGTCGAATTCCCGGTGCAATCCGGCACCATCGGTCCCGATGTAGTCGACATCCGCACTCTGTATGCCAAGGCCGGAGTGTTTACCCTGGACCCCGGCTACATGTCGACGGGAAGCTGCAAATCGGCCATTACCTATATCGATGGAGACAAGGGCGAACTGCTGTATCGCGGTTATCCGATCGAGCAGCTCGCGGTCAATTGCAATTTTCTCGAAGTCTGTCAATTGCTGCTTAAAGGCGAACTGCCGAATGCGCAGGAAAATGCCGAATTTACTTCTTCCATCAAGCAACACACCATGGTGCACGAGCAGCTGACCCGCTTCTACCAGGGCTTCCGCCGCGACGCGCATCCGATGGCCATCAGCGTCGGCGTGGTCGGCGCGCTTTCCGCCTTCTATCACGACGCGATGGATATCAGCGATCAGCATCATCGCGATGTTTCGGCGTTTCGCCTGATCGCCAAGATGCCGACCATCGTCGCCATGGCCTACAAGTATGGCGTGGGACAACCGTTCATGTATCCGCGCAACGATCTCGACTATGCCGGCAACTTCATGCACATGATGTTCGCCACGCCCTGCGAGACCTACAAGCCCAGCCCGGTGCTGACGCGGGCGCTCGACCGCATCCTGATCCTGCACGCGGATCACGAGCAGAATGCCTCGACCTCGACGCTGCGCCTGGCGGGTTCCTCCGGCGCCAATCCTTTTGCCTGCATCTCCGCCGGCATTGCCTGCTTGTGGGGCCCCGCCCATGGCGGCGCCAACGAGGCCTGCCTGCAGATGCTGGAGGAAATCGGCGACGTTTCGCGCGTCGGCGAATACATCAAGCGCGCCAAGGACAAGAACGACAGCTTCAAGCTGATGGGCTTCGGTCACCGCGTGTATAAGAACTTCGATCCGCGCGCCAAGCTGATGCGCGAAACCTGCCATGAAGTGTTGAACGAACTGGGTCTGCACGATGACCGCCTGTTCAAGCTGGCGATTGCGCTGGAGAAGATCGCCCTGGAGGACGATTACTTCATCGAAAAGAAACTCTACCCGAACGTCGATTTCTACTCCGGCATCGTCCAGCGTGCGCTGGGAATACCGACCCAGATGTTTACCGGTATTTTCGCCATGGCGCGCACCGTCGGCTGGATCGCGCAGTGGAACGAGATGATCTCGGATCCCGAGCAGAAGATCGGCCGCCCGCGCCAGTTGTATATCGGCGCCACTCACCGCGACGTGAAGCCGATGGATCGCAGGTGAAACAGGAGTGGAGATGCGGCGGTAACCGAGCCGATTCTCCCTTCCGATTTGCGTATTTCACCTATCAGCGACAGAGGTTATGCCCATGATGAAGCAAATGCTCGGCAACTCGTATTTGTTCGGGGCAAACGCCCCGTTCATGGAAGAGCTATACGAGACCTATCTGGACAATCCCGGTGGCGTGACTCCCGCCTGGCGAAATTATTTCGATATGTTGCAGAATCTTCCGGGCGCCTCCAGCACCGCCGCGCCCGACGTGGCGCACGCGCCGATCGTCGCCTCCTTTGCCCAGCGCGCCAAGCTGGGAACATTGCGTCCGGGCGCTACGCCCAGCAGCGACGCCAAGCAGGTGAAGGTGCTGCAGATGATCAGTGCCTACCGTTTTCTGGGCAACCGCTGGGCGCAACTCGATCCGCTCAAACGCACCGAACGTCCAACAGTCGCCGAGCTCGATCCGGCTTACTACGGTTTCACCGAAGCGGACCTCGGAGCGATTTTCAATACCGGCTCGTTTGCCTTTGGTCCGGAACATGCCAGCCTTCGCGAAATTCTCGAAGCCCTGCGGCAGACCTACTGCGGCAGCATCGGCGCCGAGTATATGTACATGAGCGACATCTCCCACAAACGCTGGATTCAAGCCAGGCTCGAACCGATCCGTTCGACGCCGCAATACACCAACGAACACAAGAAGCGTCTGCTCGAACGTCTGACCGCCGCCGAGACGCTGGAGCGTTATCTGCACACCCGTTATGTCGGCCAGAAGCGCTTCTCGCTGGAAGGCGGCGAATCCACCATCGTGGCCATGGACGAATTGATCCTCGCCGCGGGCGGCCACGGCGTCCAGGAGATTGTCATCGGCATGGCCCACCGCGGTCGTCTGAATGTGCTGGTGAACACGCTCGGCAAGTCGCCGGAAGGGCTGTTTACCGAGTTCGAGGGCAAGCATGCCGAAGAACTTACATCCGGCGACGTCAAGTATCACAAAGGCTTTTCCTCCAACGTGGCGACGCCCGGTGGAGCGGTGCATCTGACGCTGGCGTTCAACCCCTCGCACCTGGAAATCGTGAACCCGGTGGTGGAAGGTTCGGTGTATGCGCGGCAGCGCCGCCGTGGCGATCGCACCGGTGGGCAGGTTCTGGCGGTCATACTGCATGGCGACGCAGCAGTGGCCGGCCAGGGCGTCAATCAGGAGACGTTGAATTTCTCGCAGACGCGAGGTTACGGCACCGGCGGTACGATTCATATCGTGGTGAACAACCAGATCGGCTTCACCACCTCCGATCCCCGCGATTACCGCTCCTCGCTGTACTGCACCGATATCTTCAAGATGATCGAAGTGCCGATATTCCACGTAAACGGCGACGACCCGGAAGCCGTTGCGCTGGTGACGCGACTGGCGATGGACTATCGCCAGGAATTCCGCAGGGACGTGGTCATCGACCTGATCTGTTTCCGCAAGCTCGGCCACAACGAGCAGGATGAGCCGATGGTCACGCAGCCCTTGATGTACAAGAAGGTGGCTGCCCATCCTGGCACGCGCCAACTGTATGCGGACCGGTTGGTGGCGCAGGGCGTCTGCGCCCAAGATGAACCGGAGCGGATCATC